>CAMFLN010000021.1 GCA_945957305.1 uncultured Planctomycetaceae bacterium
ATCCCGGCCCGGCAGACACAGTTTGCGACGTCGTAAAGCCATCGATGGTAGTTTTGGTGACACCCAGCAAGTCCTGATCGGTCACCGTCACTTTGATGGGCGCAGGCGCAGAATAGCCGGCCGGAGCAATTTCGCGGACAAAGTACGCACCGGCCGCGGACACCAAAAAGTTATAATGGCCGCCGCCATCGGTTACGGCAGGCACGCCCACCAATGTGTCATCCGCGCCGACGCCACTCCCGCCGTCAAACGTGCCGTTGCCGCCGTCCTTGTATAGCTCGACCGTGGCGCCAGAAAGGATCGGCTGGCCGGCCGACTGCCCATTGGCCAGCATGTCAGCGAACGCAACCCCTTCAATCTGCACGCCTGGCCCTGCAGAAAATACCGTGCGCGATTCCAACGACTCGAAGTTTAAGCGACGACGTCGTGGGTTGGAACGTTTGCGCGGGGGTGCCTGGGAATAGGAACGGGGATCGATTCCCAGGCGGGCACAGAGACTGACGGCAAATGACTTGAATGGCATGGATCGTTAACTCTAAGAATTCTGGTGGCGAATCTGCACTTTTGCGCGAGAGGCGTTACGTCGGCGCGTGGAACTTGGCAACCTCGACTACCAGCGGTAGTCGAGCCCTGCGTTGAGACCTTGTGCCCAAAAGTCCGTCGTTTGATAGGCGAAGCGCGGGTGCGACATATCCCCGGCAGGCGGTCGCGTATCGTTGGGCAGCAGGCGGCTGTTGACGTCGAAGTCGATCTGATTGCCGGCGCGGACCACATTACTCCAATAGATGAATGTGTATCCCATCAGAGCGCGCAAGCGTGGTGTGAGCTGAAAGCCGACGTTGGCTCCCAACTGCGGAATGACCGACATCTGGTTGCGCGAATACTGGCCGATATTGGTGCTCTGCGCGAGCAAACCTCCCTCGGCCGTCGTGGTCGAACCGCTTTGTGTCGTACTGGTGTAGCCATTGATGTCGACCTGCTGTTGGGTATTGCCCAACGCCATTTTCATCAGCAGCTCGAGCGACCAGCGGCCACGGTAGTTGAACGACGAGGTACCAAGCTCGATCCCGTTGAAGATGTTCGTGGTCTTGAAGCTGTCGTTGACGACGAACGAACCTGGGTTTGTGGATTCGAGCGACGTCAGGTTCTCATAAATTGCCAGAGAATCGCCGAGCCGCGCATAGCGATAGCCAATCAAGAAATCGACGCGCCGCCCGCCCGGCCCCCCGGAGCCCGGCAACAAGCAGCCCGGATAGCAATTTTGCGAACAACAGAGATTGATTAGCGCGCGGATAGCGCCGGTCTGGAAGACGGTTTGCGCGTCGACGCTGACGCTGCCAGAAAGAATGCCCGGCGCCGCGACCGTTTCGACATTCTGTCCGACAATCTGCGCAGGATTCGCTTGCTGCGGGCTCAGGTCGAAGAACGGTCGCGACAGCAGCGGCGTTCCTGTGGAACTGGCCGTATAGCTGGTCGCCAGATTTGCCAGCCACACGTACTCCGCTTCCAAACCCACGGTTTGCGCGGAATTCAACCAAAAGCCACCCGTCAGCCTAAAGCCGGAGCGCCCGGCCGTATTGACGCTTTGATCGCCGAACAGAATCTCAGTCCCGGGCGATCCCAAATATCCCGGCTGATCGACGGAGGGGCCTGTCGATACCAGAGGCGGCAGCTGCATCCCCTTGGTGTACCAATACAAGTACTCGGCGCGGATCCAGACGCGACCGGGCGGGCCGCAAAAATAGCCGCAACAACTATCGCAACCCGGCCCACCACAGGTGTCGCACGATCCGTTGCTTTCGTAGCCGTCCCAGGGTTGGAACTCGGGCTGCATCTCGGCACCCACGTTTTCCGGCACACCATCCGGAATGGGCTCCATCGGCAAGGACTCTTCGTAGTCGGTCTGCTGTACCGCGGAGCGCGGCCGACGATTGGCGCGCGGGGGCTCACGACCTGATGGCTGTTCCCCAGCGCGGTTCAGGGTGGCTATGTCATTCACTTCCAGAATGGGTCGAACTTTTCCTGGCGCCGAGGCTTTCTGGCCGCCAATGCGCACGACCTGGTCCAGGTAGCGATCAAAGTTCTCTCCTTCGGCCGGCTGCACATACGTTTGGATTCTGCCGTGACGGCCGAGCAATACGTACGGAGCGTCTCCCTGACGGCGTTGCGAGTTGCGACGCAGACGACCCACCAACTGGTCATAATCCGCCGGCGCCTGTTCGTCAGGAAACTCGCGCGGCGCGGCTTCCTCGCTCGCAGCGCCGTCTGCGAACTGCTCCTCGTCCGCCTGCGCTTTCGTCGTCAGGCAAAGACACAGCGCGAAAAGCGCAATAATCCACCAACCACCGCGCAAAGCGTGGCGAGTCATCGTGAATACGCCAAAGGGTTAAAAAGGTAGAAGAGACGTCGGAGGATTCCCCGACGCGGCGGGACAAATACCAAGCTGGTAAATGGACGTCAAGGTCAACCGACCCCCGCGAGGTGGACGGCGAGGTCCACTGGCCGAACGCGTCCGTGCGAGGAGAAGTGGAGAGGGGCAGAACATGAGGTTTCAAAAGGGCGTTTTTCCCGGCGTTCGAGGGTGAAAAGCGTGGGGATTGAGTGTCATCCGTGGCTTGGACAGCTTAAGCGGCGCTCTACGAGCCATCGCCCCCTTGACCCCCCGCCCGGCTGGCTTAGACTGAGTCGTTTGGACTGGCCACGTGCCCCGCCCAGGGAACGTTGTGGCCGCCCCGGGATCGATTTCGCTGGAGCGACGCGCGTCGCTGGCCCATGCCCTGCTGCGCGGGTTGAGCCGCGCGTGTGCGCCAAAGCTGACCTGGCAGCGAAACGCTGGCAGCAGTTTTGGACGCCCAATCGCCGAGCCGCGGGGCTCGCTTTTGAACGAGGTCGTTCCCTTTACCCAAAGGTCGTGCGCCGTGCCTGGATTATGCGTTATCGGTTTGCAGTGGGGTGACGAGGCGAAGGGGAAGATCGTCGATCTGTTGACCCGCGCTGGCGACACGGTTGTTCGTTACCAGGGGGGGGCCAATGCCGGACACACAGTCGTCACCGGCGGCCAGACTTACAAGTTGTCGCTGATTCCCAGCGGCATCTTGCGTCAGGACGTGCAGTGCGTGATCACCGGTGGCGTCGTGTTAAACCCGCCCAGCATTTTGGGCGAAATCGACGGCCTCACGTCGCGTGGCATCGCGGTTGGCAAGAACCTGGTCATCAGCGATCGCGCTCACGTGATCTTTCCCTGGCACTTGGAAGAAGATCGTCTCACCGAAGGACGATCGACCGGCGCCGAAGCAATCGGCACGACGCAGCGTGGAATCGGCCCTTGTTATCGCGACAAAGTGGGCCGGTCCTACGCAATTCGCCTGGGAGATATGTATCGCCCGGGCTGGCGTGAGAAAATCGAAGGCATTTGCGCGCACAAAAACAAACTCATTGAACTTTTAAGCGGCAATGCAGCGGCGCCTCCGCTCGATCCAGCTAAGATTTACGACGAGTATTGTCAATACGCGGAGCGTCTGCGGCCGCACGTCGCCGACACCACTTCGCTGCTGCTGGATGTTTTGGAATCAAAAAAGCGAGTTCTCTTCGAAGGGGCGCAAGGCGCGCTGTTGGACGTCGACCACGGCACGTTCCCCTATGTGACCAGCAGTAATAGCTCCGGCGTGGGCATTTCGAGCGGCGCGGGCGTGCCGGGGCGCTACATGGAAAAGATCATTGGTGTGGTCAAGGCTTACAGCACGCGCGTTGGCGGCGGGCCGTTTCCTACCGAGCAGGACAACGATTTGGGCCAGCACTTGCGCGATCGCGGGAATGAGTATGGCACCGTCACGCGCCGCCCTCGCCGCTGCGGCTGGTTTGACGCCGTTGCCGCGCGCTACACAGCGCGGCTCAGCGGAGTCGATTGCCTGGCGGTCATGCTGCTCGACGTGCTGAGCGAAGTCAAAGAAGTCAACATCTGCACGGCCTACGAGATCGACGGACAGCGGGTCACGACCTTTCCGAGCCATGTGGACGATCTTCGCAAAGCGCGTCCCGTCTACGAGACGCTCCCCGGCTGGGGTGAAGAAATCTCCAGCATCCGCCATTTGGCCGATTTGCCGGCCAACGCCCGCAATTACTTGCGGCGGCTGGGCGAAATCATCGGCCGGCCGGTGGAAATTGTCTCCGTAGGACCGGATCGTGATCAAACGATGTTCGCCGATCAGACCAGAGAGCCAGCGCGGGCCGCGACCTGAGGGTGAGAGTACTCAAGCAGGTTTCGCCCTGTACAGGCGGATACGGCCGGGAGTGTAGGGAACGTGACC
The DNA here is from genome assembly GCA_945957305.1 of uncultured Planctomycetaceae bacterium. Taxonomy (GTDB): domain Bacteria; phylum Planctomycetota; class Planctomycetia; order Pirellulales; family JACPPG01; genus JACPPG01. The sequence continues at coordinate 4,308 of CAMFLN010000021.1, forward strand.
AAATCTTCTGTCCAGCCGGCAAACATCCCCGGCGGTGTGCCCCGCGAAAGCTTGCCCCGGCATATCGCCATCATCATGGATGGCAACGGTCGGTGGGCTCAGCGACGCGGCTTGCCCCGCATCGAAGGGCACCGTCATGGTGTAGCCTCGGTCCGCCGCACCACGGAAGAGGCCGCGCGTTTGGGCATCGACCAGTTGACGCTCTACTGTCTGTCCAGTGAAAACTGGAAGCGGCCGCAGGCCGAGCTCGACTTTCTGATGCACCTGCTCGAGCAATATCTGATCGAGGAACGCTCGACGTTGCTCGAAGAGAATATTCGTCTCGAAATCATCGGCAGCCGCGAAGGCATTCCGGATGCGGTCTTGGCGGCGATGGATAAGACCGTCGAAATGACCAGTCACAATTCCGGCATGACGCTCTGTCTGGCAATCAATTACGGCAGCCGCGCGGAAATCACGAACTCGGTGCGTCAAATTGCCGAACAGGTGCGCAGCGGGCAGCTCGCGCCGGCCGAGATTACCGAAGAGCTGCTGGCAGCGAACCTTTATACCGCGGGCATGCCTGACCCGGACCTCTTGATCCGTACGGCGGGCGAGCTGCGCGTCAGTAATTTCTTGCTGTGGCAGATCAGCTATTCGGAACTGTGGATCACCGAACAGTGCTGGCCGGAATTTGCCGAAGCCGATCTGCACGAAGCGATCCGCGACTTCGCCCAACGAGACCGCCGCTTCGGTGGCTTGAATACTTAGCGCAGGCTGACACCGCCTGCATGCTTTGCTAGCTTCCCCCGCGCAGGCGGTCCCTTTTCCCCGACGATTTTGCCGGTGCGCGCTCTGCTAGCAATCGGCCTCTCTTTTTCTTTCGTTCCCGCTTGGGCAAAACGCCGATTGAACCGGAGGGGGGAGAGCCTCTGGGCGAATGTCTGACGGCGTGGTTCGCCGCCCGAGCTTCTCACATCGCACATCCGCAGTTCGTAAATTCATGGGTCGCCCTGCACAGACGCCAATCTGGCCGTTTTTGCTCGTGGTAGCGTTCCTCTTCTTGCTGTGCCTGGCGGCGCCGCGAGAGTGGAGCGGCATCGCGCACTATGGAACTTCGCGCGCGTCGCGGGTCGTAGCGACTACACAGACGCCGAGCGACATATACAGCGAGGCAACTCCGCGCGCGCCCCTGAGTTGGCCTGCCGAAGCCGCTGACGTGCTGGATTTCGACGCCGTCGCGCCTGTTGCGGAAGCCACCGTAGTTGAAACCGATGACGCCGCAGCGGAACCCTCTGGCGATGAAGCACTGGCTGCCGAGTCCTCGACAGCGCCGACGACCGAGTTCATCGCCCCAGAGCCGGCACCCGCGGCCCTGCTGGTAGCGCGTCAATCGCCGATTGTCGAACCGCATCCGGAAATCGCGGAGCCGACGATCGCTGCCGAGCCCAAGCCAGACGCCAAATCATCGGCCGGCGCGCCGGACGAGCCACGAGCGACGGTCGTTGAGACGGCGGCGCCACTGCACGACGAAGCGCCCGCGACCATCGTCGTCGCCGACTCGGCGGGTGGATGGATCATGCCGGCCGACCTACTGCGACGTCTGGAAAACTTAGCTTGCGAATGTGAGTGCACGGATTGGGCATGTGATGTCACGGACAAAATCTTGCTCTTATGCGAACAGACGGCGCCGACCGATCCCCATGCGTCGCGTATCTTGGCGGAACTACGTAGCGCCGCGGCCCAGGTTGATGCACTTGTGCCCACGATCAACAATCGTGCGATCGCCATCGAGCTCTTGCGCGTCAGGCATGGACTGATTCGCCGGCTGGATGTCTGGGAATTAATGCCCGGCATGTTCACCAAGCGTACTCAACCCGCCCGGCCGGATGCGGAGTCGGTGCAACGTCTGGCAGCCACGCTCGACGAAATCGAAACGATCACGCGCGCGGCGGGAACCGAGGGGGACCAATGGCGCCGTTACCTGGCGCTGGCGACGTTGCGGGCACTGACCAACGCTCAATCCGGAATCTCGACGACCGACGCGCAGCGGCTGGCGGTAGAGATTCGTCAACGCATCAGCCGCCGTGACCTGAGCGATGCGCAGCGCCGCTTTACGACCAGTAAGCCTGTCGTTGCATTGAGTGCAGCACTACGTCCATGGACGCTGGACGGACTCGATCCTGCCCGGCTGCTGGCGGATGTCGAGCGATTCGAGGCGACGACGCAACCGAGCGATGCCCACAACGTCGCTGATGACTATCTGGAAGCGGCGCTGATCTCGACGCGCGACGGCGACTTGGCGCAGCGGCTGGAAACGAACTATCGGAACGCCAATATTCGTTTCGCCTTGTCGGAGAAATTGCTTAAGCGTTTACTGCCCGCGGTCTCGACCTCGACCGATCCTGTGCGTGATCAGGTTTTGGGAATTCCGACGCGCGGGGTGAGCACAACGTCGACCAAGGTCGACGTCAAGCTGGTGCCCGATGGCCGCCGTCTGCGGGTAGCGCTCGAAGCCAGCGGCCAGGTCCTGGCCAACACTCAGTCCACAAGTGGTCCGGCGACCTTGTACACGCATAGCGACTCGAGCTATCTGGCGCGCAAGGTTGTGGACCTGGACCTACGCGGAATTCGCACGTGGCCGGCTGAAAGCGAGTGTATCGATGCGCGCACTCGCTTGCGCTCCGTAAGCACCGACTTTGACGGCGTGCCGCTGGTGGGCGCATTGGTTGAAACAGTGGCGCGATCTCGTCATGCCGAGCAAGAAAGCGAAGTGCGCAGCGTGCTGCGGCGCAAGGTCGAGTCACAAGCCCGGCGGAAAATGGATTCGGTCGCCGAGGAACGTCTGGACAAGGTTAATCAACTCATGCGCGAGCGAGTGATTCAGCCGCTCGAGGCTATGTCGCTCGATCCGCAGGTGATCAGCGCCGAAACTTCCGAAGAACGCTTGACCATGCGAATTCGACTGGCCAGCGAAGACCAATTGGCTGGCCATACTCCTCGCCCACGTGCCCCGGGCGACAGCCTGATGAGCCTGCAGATTCATCAATCGGTGTTCAACAATATTTGCGAGCAGCTCGACCTCTGCGGGCGCACATTTACCCTGACGCAGTTGCGCGCCCACATCATCAAGACATTGAATTTGCAAAACAGCCAGTTCATGGATGCCACGGACAAGGAAGTGACCATCACCTTCGCAGACAGTAACGCCGTTTGCGTTCATTGCGAAGATGGTCGCATCGGGTTGAACCTGGCAGTTGCCAAACTTTCGAACGAAGAGCGGACCTGGAAGAATTTCCAAGTCCGCGTGTTCTATCGCCCCGAGGTCGCTGGCCTGCAGGCGAGCCTGGTGCGCGACGGCACCGTGCAATTGATCGGCAGCCGCCTGGGCGCACAGATTCCCTTGCGCGGCATCTTTAGCAAGGCCTTTGCCAAGGATCGCAACCTGTTGCTGGTCGACCCGAAATGGTCTCAGGATGAACGCACGCGCGATTTGCTGTTTTCACAGTTCGTAATTCAAGACGGCTGGATTGCCGTTGCCGTGGCCGAGCCACGAAACAACGTGGCTCGCCAGCCGCAACTGACCGCTCCCCGCTAGGGCGCACGTCGTTCGCGGTCCAATTGTTCGGCACGCTCGAGGTTGGCCCGCGCCTGAGGATTCTCGGGCTGCAGGCGCAGCACCTCTTGCAGCGGTGCAATCGCTGCCCGCGTGTCTCCCAAGGCCAGCAGAGCGGCTCCGAGGTTTTGCAGAGCCTCGACGTAAGAAGGCCGCACCCGGAGAGCCTCGCGATAGTGGTCAATCGCTCCGCGCAGGTCATTCTGCGCTGCCATAAGATTTGCCAGCTCGAAATGCGCCTCCGCGCGACCCGGCTCGAGGCGTAAGAGGATCAGCAGCTGCGCTTGCGCTTCGGCCGGCTTGTTTTGCTGCAAATACGCCAGGGCCAGCCCCATCCGCGCATCGCCATTATCGGGCGCCTGCCTGGTCGCGTCGAAAAATTCCTGCGTCGCCCCGGCGAGATCTCCCATGTTCATCAACACCACTGCCAGGCTGACGCGCGCCTGGATGTAATCCGGCTTCTGACGGACTGCCGTGCGGTATTGCTCGACCGCTGACGGCAGGTTGCCTTGTGACACAAGCGCCGCGGCCATGGCATAATGCGCATTGGGAAAATCGGGCCTGATATCCACAGCTGTCTGAAACAACGACAGCGCCTTGGCCGGGTCGTTGGCATCGAGCTGTTTTAAACCCAGGTCATACCAGGCCTCGGCCAGGTTCGCGCGCGCGTCGTGCGTATCAGGCTTGATGCGCAGCGCTTGCTCGTAGTAGGGAATTGCCTCGGCCGGTCGACCATCGGCGGCCAACGCCACGCCCAGGTTCGTCAGCGCCGTCGGGTCGGCCGGATCATAGCGCAGGGTCTCTTCCCACAACGAAATCGCCGATTCATAGGCCGCCAACCGGCGCACGCATAAAGTGCTGTACACGATCGCCAACACGACGCACGCGCCCCCTACGAGTCGCAATGGGCCGACGGTTGTCGAACGTGTATTCTCGCTCGCAGGAAGGTTATCGAACCACGTACACAGTACTCGATACGCCCCTACCACGAATAAAGCCACCAGCCCTGCCGAGGCGAGATACATCCGCCGCTCGACGGCAATCTCGGTCACGATCGGCACGACCAAGGTCGGCGACAAGATCAGAAACATCCAGGCAAGCGCATACCCGGCGGCCGTGCGATACCACAGGAGCAGCGCTGTGCACAACGCCAAGATCAACATGGGGACTAACCACGGCCAGGCGGCCCCGACCGTCGTCAGATAGGGCACCTCGTAATGAATCACCAGCGGCCACGGCCAAAAGAAGAGCCGCAAGTACATGGTCAACACCTTGGTCTGCGTTAACCACCAGACCGGAGCCGCGAGTCCCGCGTTAAAACCGGCGGAGCCAGCGCGCGGACCATTGAAGTTCAGCCACAACAATAGGATCCAGCCCGAGGCGATCGCCAAGTGCAACGACCACGATTTGCGCAGAGCTTGTGAAAACGAGCCTGAAACGAACGTACGATCAAAAAGGAATACAACAACTGGTGCCGTGACCATCACCTCTTTGCAGCCCATCCCCAGCCAACTGGCAATGCCGGCCACCGTGGCCCATGCGAGTCGTGCCCTGCCGAGCGGTGCTTCCCAATAGCGCAAGCTGGCATACAACGTGGCAAGGTAGCAGGTGCTGACCATCAGTTCCGTGCGCTGCGTCACATAGGTGACTGTCTCGCTGTGCAGTGGGTGCAAGGCCCAGACGAGTGTCACCAGGATCGCCAGCACTTCGGCCTGCTGACGGATGGCAGGCACGAAAAATCCCAAACGGAACGCCCGCCGGCAAATGCCCCACAGCAGCAAGACAGCCAGCGAGTGGCACAGAATGTTGTAGACGTGATAGCCGGTTGGATTGCGTTGGCCGAAGAAATAATTGACTGCCAGCGAGAGGTTCACCAGCGGCCGGCCGGCGGTGCTGATCTCGCGTGGCGGGTTGAGGGGACCGTGCGCTTCGCCCGTCCCCACCAGCGGCCAAAGCCGTTCGATTGATGTATTCTCGATGATGATGTCCTCGTCATCGAAGATAAATGGCGAGTGAATCGCACGACCATAGATAATCCACAGGGCGGCAATGATGATGGCCAGCGCTACCGCGGCAGGCCATGGGGGACGCCCGGCGCCGTGCGGCGCGGAGGGCCCCAGCGGCGACGCTTTTGCCGGGCTGCGCTCGCTGCGCGATTTATTTGCTTTGACTGCCATCCGCACGCCGTTTGAATTCCAGGGCTTTTTGCAAGTTCGCTTGTGCCTCGGCGTAGTCCGGCTGCTGCCGCGCCGCTTCGGAAAAATTCCGCAGCGCATTGTCCGTCTCGCCGAGATTCATCTGCACGACGCCGAGATTATTGAGCGCCTGTGGGTAATGGGGGCGCAATTGCACGGCCGCCGCATACTCGCGCGCCGCGCCGTGTAAATCTTTCCCCGCGGCCAGCGCTCCGGCCAGCGCATAATGCGCCTCGGGCAGGCCCGGGTCGATGCGCAGCGCCGCCGTAAGCTCTGCGACCGCGGCCGCGTGCTGTTGTTCGTTCATCAGGACCAGCGCCAGCCCATAATGCGCGGCCGCCGATTCGGGATCGATCGCGAGCGAAGCTTGATAATCCTCCACGGCCTCGCGTGTGCGCCCCAGGGCAGCAAGGATCGTGCCTCGCGCGTACAGGACTTGCGCGCTCCGCGGATTGATCTCGACCGCCTGCGAGCAATGCTGCAGGGCCTGGTCCAGCTGTCCCATTTTCAACAGCGCCAGACTTAGGTTTATGAGCGCATCCTCGAAATCGGGGCTCAGTCGCAGGGCCTCGTTCAAGTGCGCAACTGCCTCCGCGAGTTGTCCCGGCTGAAAACCCTGCTGCTCGCCCACCTTGGTCAGGGCGGCGCCCAGGTTGTTATGGATACCACGGCTGTTGCATCCTCGGGCGAGCGCCTGACGCGACACGTTCAATGCCTCTTCCGGGCGATTGGCCACCAACAGTTCCGAAGCCAGGTTGGCATTGATAATCGTACTGTCGGGATATAGCCGCAGTGCTTGTTGCCAAATAGTTACCGCATCGCGGTAGTCGGCGATACGAACCATGCTCACGAGCGCCAACACTGCCGCTACCACGGCCCCGCCTGATGTAAAGACCCTCAATCTCGTTTGTGGTGGAACCTTGTCTGCTGGCGCATCGTCGGTCGCGCCGGACCTGAAGAACACATAGCAACCGGCCACCGCCAATGTCACGAGCGCCGCAAGGGGCAGGTACATACGCCGCTCGACCGCGATTTCGGTCACGATGGGAACGAGCAACGTCGGCGAGAGAATGGCAAACATCCAAATCAATACAAAACTCGCCGCGCTGCGGCGCAGAAAGAGCACGATGGTCAACACAATCAGCAGTCCCACGCCCAGTAGCCAGGGCCAGGCCGCCGCCACCGTTTCCAAGTAGGGCACCTCATAGTGGATCGACAAGGGCCAGGGCCAAACGCAGAGCTTTAGATACAGAAACAAAACTTTGGCCTGCGTAAACCACCACGTTGTACCAGCAACACCCAAATGAAAACCCACGGACTGCGAGCGAGGCCCTCCGTAGTGCAGCGCAACGAGCAGCAACCATGTCGGACTCAATGCCGCATAAAGTGGCCACGATGCGGCAAGTGCTCGACGAAATGACCCTCGCAAGAACGTGCGCTCGAACAACAAGACCATGACCGGAGCCGAAGCCATGACTTCCTTGCAACCCATGCCGGCCAAGCAGCTCAACGCGGCCAGCCCGAGCCAGGCGGCTTTCGCTCGTGGCGGCACGACTGTCCAATAACGCAAACTGCAATAGAGGGTCGCCAAATAGAAGAACGCCATCAGCAACTCGGTCCGTTGCGTGATGTAGATCACCGCTTCCGTGTTCAAGGGGTGCAGCGCCCACACACCGGCCGCGACGAGACCCACGAGATTCGCAGCCCCTGCGAAGCGCGCGCCAAAAAAGGGCAACGCCAAGGTGCGCCGCACAATTTCCCACACCAGCGTGGCCGAGGCTGCATGCAGCAACATGTTGAACAGGCGATAGCCCGCCGGGTTCAAGTGGCCAAAATGATAGTTCACGGCAAACGTGAAATTGACGACCGGCCGGCCCGACGTGCTGAAGTCCGCCGGAGGATTCAACGGACCAGGCGCTTCGTCGGTCCCGACAAGCGGCCATAAGCGCTGCAGTGACGGATTCGTCTGGACGGCCTGACGATCATCGAAGATGAAGGGGGCGTGAATCGCTCCGCGATACACCACCGCAATGGTCACAACGAACATGAGAAACACAGCGCCTGGGCGCAGCACACCCCGCGCTGATTCACCGTCCGGCCGGCGGTAACTGGGCGCAATATCGTTCTGCGCTTGCTTCGCCGAGTTCGATTTTTTCGTCGTGCGCGACATTGCGTGGCGACGCTAATCGCCGTGTATGGAACGTGGTGACAACCGCCTATTGCGAGGATCCCGCTTGCTTCATGGCACGCGCTTGCTGCAGATTGGCCTGGGCTTGTGGGTTGTTGGGCTGCAGGCGCAACACCTCGTTGAACCGCAGCATGGCTTGATCGATTTGACCCAGCG
>CAMFLN010000022.1 GCA_945957305.1 uncultured Planctomycetaceae bacterium
TTCTTCGGCTGCGGCACGCTGTTGGTCCTGGCGCTTGTCGTACTGGCGCATTTTCCAAAAAGTCCGTTGCGGGCTGCGCTCGTGCAAATCTGCGGCTGGGCCACGGCGCTTCTGTGCGGGGCCTGGATTGCCTCGCCTGCCGATCCAATTCCCGATGTTTTCTTCCCGGTTGGATTCATCGACGACGTTTTGGCCGTGATCGTCGGGTTCAAAGCAGCCAAGGCGGCCTGGAAGGCCGGTAAGGAAAAGGCCGCCTTCCAGGAGGAAGAGGCGGCCGCGGCGGGGCGGCGGGCGGCATGAGGCCGCCCGTGCGCCCGTCGTTTTAATACCCGCGATTTCTTAGGAAGGAGTTCTCATGTCCCACGAAGCGATTCGATACGTGCCACTCGACCAAATCGATTGCGAACTGCAAATCCGCACCAGTTTCGCCGAACAGCCTTTGATCGGCCTGGCGCGCAGTATCCAGGAAATTGGCCTGCAACAGCCACTCCGCGTGCGTGCCGCCGGCGAGCGTTTTGTCGTGGTTGACGGTGAGCGCCGACTACGAGCGGCGCGGCTCGCGAAGCTCGCGGAAGTGCCGGTCATTGTTGAAGAAAAACCTCTTTGCGCCGGCGAAATTCTGCAACGCCAGCTGATCGCCAATCTGCAGCGTGCGGGTCACACGCCGGTGGAGCGGGCGCAAGCTATCAAGCGGCTCCTGGACGAGACGGGCTGGGCCGCCGTGGAAGCCGCCGGCAAATGCGGCATCTCCAGTGCCACCGTGACGCGGTCCTTAGCGATCCTGGAACTCCCCCAGCCGATCCAAGCGCGGATTAATGCCGGCGAAGTCCCGGAAAGTGCCGGCTATTTGCTCAAGCAGGTGGCCGATCCTCACAAGCGCGCGGAACTCGTTTCGCAGATGGCAGCAGGCCAGCTCTCGCGCGATGCGCTGGCCAGTGAAGTCAAAACCGATCGTCCACGCAAATCCCGCAAGTCTACCCCGAGCGTGAATCGCGCCACGGCGCTCGTGGCCGGCGGTGATTCGGTGACTGTGGTCGGGACCGCCCTGACGCTCGATCGCATGGTCGACGCTTTGTCGTCAGTGCTGGCCAGGATTCGCAAGTTGCGCTCGCGCGGCGTGGCCGATGTGGCGATGGCCTGCCGCTTGTTGCGTGAAGAGGCCCAGGCCGAGATGAAGGCTGCCCCGGCAGTTGCCCAGGAGGTGTCGTGATGGACGAAAACCAGATCATGGCTGCCTGCCTGGCAGCTTGCGGACTGTTGTGGGTCGTCGGCCGCCGCCGGCAGCCGCGTAAAGGGAACCTTGACGCCCCGTTGTTTCGTTGGACCAAAAAGGATCCCTTTACGGTTCGCGATCTGATCAATGGCGGAGTGTGCATCGTGGGACGCGTCGGATCGGGGAAGACGAGTTCGTCTGGTCGCATTGTGGCGCAATCAATTGTGAATTATCGCAATTCGGGTGGGCTGATCTGCGCCGCCAAACCTGGCGAGGACGTGGCCCTGTGGCGAAAAATCTTCGCGCAAGCCGGCCGCAGCAAGGATCTATTAATATTCGAACCTGATGGCAAGCTGCGGTTCAACTTCCTGGCCGAGGCGCTGCGCCACGGCGGACACACCCGCGAGATCACGAAGTGCATCACCACGATCGGCGAGACGCTGCGGTCAAGCGACCATCGTCGCGGCGAGAACGCCGATTTCTGGGAGCGTGAACAAGAGCGGATGATCTACAACGCCGTGGGGCCGGTGAAGCTGGCCACCGGTGCCGTCAACGCTCCTGATTTGCAGGAGTTCATCGTCACGGCCGCCGAGAACCCGGCGCAATTGAGCGAGCCGGCCTGGAAGAGCAAGTTTCACTGCCAGTGCATGGAAGCGGCCTGCCACGCGCGCAAGTCGAAGTTCGACGCGCATGATTATCAGCTCGCCAGCGACTACTGGTTCGCGGAAGTCCCCGCGATGTCCGATCGTACGAGGTCGTCAATCACGACGGGCGTGCTGGGCATCCTGCACACTTTCAATACGGGGCTGGTGCGGGAGTTGGTATCAACAACCACGAACGTCAGTCCCGACGACCTGCTGCGGCGCAAGTGGATCTTGGTGAATATGCCGCCGGCGGCCTACGGCGACATGGGCAGTTTTGTGAATGCCGGCTGGAAGTACCTGACGCAAAAGGCGATTCTCCGCCGCCACGCCAGACCAAAAGATCCGATCCATGTGATCTGGTGCGACGAAGCGGCGCAGTTCACCAATAGCCATGACCAGTATTTCGTCTCGCAGTGCCGGTCGCACCTAGGGTGCCTGGTCTATCTCTGTCAATCGCTGCACAGCTTCCACGCGGCCTTGGGGGGAGGCGAAGGCCGCCATCAGGCCCAGGCGCTGTTGGCGAATTTTGGACATCGCATTTTTCACGCCCTCGGTGACATGGAAACCGCGATGTGGGCCAGTGGCTTGGTCGGGCAGCGTCTGGAGACGCTCATCGGCGGCTCGATGCAGCCGACCACCGACATCTGGGACGAAATCATGAGCTATGGCCACTTCACCTCCACATTCAACACGCAATACCAACCCATCCTGCAAACCAACGAATTCATGAACGGCTTGCGGACCGGCGGCCGCAAGGCGGGCTACGTCTGTGACGGCATCGTGGTGCGCTCGGGCGAGAGATTTTCCAACGGCGAGAACTGGTTACGAATGGCCTTCAGTCAAAGGTGAACCATGCACAACAACCATCAGCACAATCCCTTCGATATGCGCGCCGCGGTCAATCTGATGTACGTGGTCGTCAGCGGTCACGCTACCTGCGTCACGCCGTTCGTACGGCGGAATTTCGGCCGCGAGGCGCTCGGACGCAATGGCGCCATGGCGTTTGTGATCCTGTTTCTCTACATGGCGGCCTATCCCCGGCACGTGGCGCTGCAGCAGTTCACCCTGTGGTGGTTCGTGATGCTGGTCTTGCAGCGGTTGAAAACGGGCTACCTGGTGAGCCGCGGCCGTTCACCGCACAGTCGCTACGACGGCTATCCGTATGTGGGGTTTTTGTTGCCCTTTGTGAAGGATCACAAAGGTGCCTGGATATTCGAATTCCTGGCGCTTCTTGGCTGCGGCATCTGGCTGTCCAGCCTGGATGCACCGCTGGGCAAGCTGATCATCGTGAGTGCCGTCTGCCTCATCGTCCGCACGGCCATCGACGAGGACATCGTTCGCCGTCGGTTGCATGCGATGCGCGACGCCGAAATCGAGCAGCGCGTGCTGCTGGATCGCTATCGTCGCGGCGATTTCTAACCGGAGGTCATTATGTCAAACAAAAGCACACGACCAGCGTTCAGTGCGCCGCTGTGGGCGGCGTTGCGGCAGGGATCGAAGGAACTGGCCCAGGCGCTACCGGCCTTGCCCACGAGCATTCGGCCCGTCGAAGAGCCGGGCATGATGGGCAATCCGACGCCGCAACAAGTCACGGAACAGTCCCGCAGCGAAAGTGATTTTCAAAAGCTGCTCGATCGTTACGACAGTCGATCGCGCGGTCGCGATGACCCTGATCAAGGAATGGATCGATGAATTTGCTGCTTGCATTCGTGATTGTTTGGGCCGTCATCGATCAGTGGCCATTCCGCGGGTTGGCCTGGTTATGGCTGATCACGGTGTCGCTGCCGTTTTTAGTAATGGTCCTGGTCGTTTGGAGTGTGATCACGGGCTGTAAAGGGATCGCGGCGAAGTTAAGCCGCCTTCGTGATGCAGTTGTTACTCAATCGATCGCGGAGGACTCGTGATGTCGTTTTCGACGTTGTTCTTCCTGGCCGCCTGCACCGCAATGTACCGGCTGGGCATTTTCAATGAACGCCATCCGGGCCGCACGCGCGCCTGGCTTTGGAAGGTCACCGTCTGGACCTGGAAATCACTGAACAAGTGAGCCGGAACTACCGGACAAGGGCTGCAAATGAATCGTCATCGATGGTACTTCGTCTGCAGCTGTTGCGATGCCAAATGGTTCGCGTTCGCGCCCCGAATGGCGTGTCCATGTTGCGGCGCTATGACAAATTCGACCGGCCGGTTCGTGCCGCCTTGGCTGAAGCAATCGAAGCATAGCCGGCCTCCAGAGAAACCGGACGAACACTGATGTCCAACCGGCAAGCGCCTTCTGACAGGATTGAACGCAGCGATTCGCTTGCTGCGAGCGACCTTCCGGTCGATTCCGCGCTACCCGCCTGGATTACGCCCGAGCTGATCGAGGACACGATCCGCGTCTGGCAACCCTACTACGCGACCGCTCTTACCCCGCAAGACGCCATCACCATCGTCCGGGATTTGGGTCGGCTGCTGGACGTGTTGTGCCGGAATGAGACGTCCAAGTCGCAGCGTAAGCATGCTGACGGAGCTAACGGGTGAGCCAATTTGTACACGCCGCGTACAGTTGATGCACCCTGCGAATATTGATGAGATGCTCATAGCATCGGCTTTTTTCTTGAAGCGGCCAGTTTCACTCGGTAGACTGCCTCCACCCGTTTCCCTACCTTTTTTCACTGTCTGAGGTGCGCAATGGCAAAGAAAAAGGCCGCGAAGAAAAAGGCGACTCGTGGTGGAAGGCTACAGCTCATCGTATCGGATGAGAAGAAACCAAAGATTACGGTCGCGGCGGGCGAGAAACTAGAAGTTGTTGCGGTGTCACTTATCGACCCGGGGCGCAAACCAGCGCGCGCGACCGCAGCGCGCTTGTGCGGAGGCACGAGTACTTGCTTGGCCCTTGTTGATGTCTCCTAATGCCATGACGGCCGATCGCTGGCCGTTAGTCACCGATGCTGACGCCATCGCGCTACAACTTTGCTGTGCAGGATGACGATCGCGTACTCCTGTATTGCGCACGAACGGGCGCTGTGCTTTCGCTGGAAGGCAGCGATCGAGTCGTGCTGGCGGAGATGCTTTGTACCTATCGCCGCCCTTTCGTGTCTGACAATCTAGCGTCGGATATGTGTGCGGAGCTGGTTCGCGGTGGGTTTCTCGTGGAGGGGGATTTCGACGAGCTCGGCGAGGTGCGACGACAATACTGGCTTGCGCGAGAAGAATCGCCAATCGTGTTGACGATTACCACGACCATGGATTGTAATCTGGCCTGCTACTATTGCTACGAGACACGAACCGCCGATCGCCTGGAAGAATCGGATTTGCCGAGTTTGGTCGCCTACGTTCAGGGCCTCATAGCCCGCAAGGCTCCGCCAACATTGCATGTTGACTGGTATGGAGGAGAACCGCTGCTGAACGTCGCGTTTTTGGAAGCGGCTTCTTACGCACTTCAAGCCACGTGCGCGGAAAGGGGCGTTGTTTATCACGCATCGATCATAACAAATGGCACCCGTTGGCCAGGCAACGCTGCATTGTTCGTCGAGAGGCACCGCATTCGCCAAGTGCAAGTGTCATTCGATGGATTAAAACAAAACCACGATCTTCGGCGTAGGTATCGTTCCAACGATGGCGAGGGCTCTTCGTTCGACGAAGCAGTTGGGCTCGTTGATGGGCTGGTGGGTGTCGTACGAGTGGATTTGCGTTTTAACATCGATCGGAAGAACGCCTGCGATATTGTCCCGTTTTTGCAGTTTGCGGAAACGAGAGGTTGGTTCCGGAGCGACCCACCGGTGACGATCCAACCAGCTCGGCTAGCGTCATATTCTGCTCGTTCACAGTTTATGCGCAACTGGGAGCTGTCCGTCGAGGAATATGACACCTGTCGCGCCGTGGTCCGCGGGTACGTCGGCAAGCGGGTGGCGGTAGAGGAATCCGAGTCTCCGGATGGCTTTCCTTGGCCGAGAAGTTCTGTGTGTGCAGCCCTGAATCCGTCGTCGACTGTTATAGGAGCCGACGGTTACGCGTACCGTTGCGGTCTTCAAGTCGGAGAACAGAATCGGCGCATGGAACGGATCTGCGCTGGTCGCAGCAACGGGAACTTGAATTCGCTGCCAATCGTCGATTTGGCAAACCCTATCGGAGACGATCGCGAGTTTTGGAGGGACTTCGACCCAACCGTTCAACCAAACTGCTCGCGTTGTTCTTTCCTGCCGATCTGTTGGGGTGGCTGTCCCAAGAAACATCTCGAAAAGGACGCCCACGCGCTCGCGGAGCAAGGCGCCTACTGGCGACATAATCTTGCTCGATTGATTCTTGCTGGCGTAGGCCGGGATCCCTCTAGATCGGTTGCGTATTCAGAAAAAGAGCAATTCAGGGATTGAACAGCTATGGGGGTGCAGAGGGATAATTCAGCAGACTGCATCCGCGCCAGCATATGCGGTTCGATTGCGGCTGCGAGACGACCGATGGCACCCAAAACTGGTTTAATACTTTGGGCGTCCACTGCCATGGGTGACGATGCCCAGCTTGCGCTAACGCACAAACTGAGCCGTCAGCCCGCAATTTAGGCGATACGACTCGATTGTTATTAAAGGACGCCGTGACAATACCCAGACGATCGTCGGTTGGGTCGGCGTTCTTTTTCGGAGGTGCGGCCATGATTCATGGCGTGGGACGGCTGTTCCTCCTGTTCAGGCCAAGGAAGGTGGAGTTAGGCCAGACAGACAGCAATTTGGAGATCGAGCGTTCGTGGGAGCCACCCAATTCGAGATTAGAGTTGGCCTGTTACCGTGGCGCATTGACACCCGTGCGGTTCGCGTGCCAGCGGCATGCTCGCAACATCCTTGCAGACAGGCACTTACGGCGCATTGGCCGGTGGCTGGCGGTTCAGCTCCCAGGAGGCGCATAATCGGCAACTTCGACCCGCTAGACTTACCACTCATGGATGTAATTGCCGGCATGAACGGACTCGGCCACGCAAGGACGGGAGGGTTGTATGGCCGGAGTGCATCGTTACGACCGCGCCGACGGCGATGAAGAACATGAGGAATGGTGTCAAGTTCGTGACGGCTTAATGGAAGCGCTGAAGTCCAAGGGCTTCACATTCCATGAGTTCTCCCAGGCAGTTCATCGCGCCGTGCTGGCGGCAAGCGATGGCTGGCGAAGCGACTTCGCTCATCGTGGCTTTGTGGAGTTTATTCAAGATGAGCGGAACAAAACGCTGAAGCGTGTCGACCCAGCAACGGACAGCGGAGAGTTTCGTGAATTCCGCGATGGCCTGACGCTGCAAGAGCTAGCGAGCATTTGCGGCTGCAATCAAGGAACTCTGTCCAATTTGATAAATTCGCAAACGCAATGGCCTATTGCTCGCTACGAGCAGATCATGACATTTTTGGACGGCGAAACGTCCCTGCTGCACCCTAAGCGCGATGATGCGGATTTAAACCGCACAATCCTGCTCGCTGCCGTCAACTCGATTCGTACCGAGTGGCTGCATAAGCGTTCTCTGTTGCCTGGGTACGAGGAAGAATGCTTTTCTGAACCGATTGATCCGGTCCAGTTTGAAGCCTTTTTGGCCAGCCAAAGTTCCGCGTCGAACGTCCGGGACCATCAGCTCACGCCCCGCTCGTTATTTGCACCATTGCTCTTGGCGTGCTTCGTTTTGGACGGATCAGTCGACGGCCCACTTACCGGAGACCCACCATTTTTAAGGTAGCCAAATATGTCGAACTCCATGGACCAGTTAAAGGTACCACCTGTCATCCTGGTCGAGAATCAGGGTACGGAGTCGGAATTGAAGCTGGTTAGCGTAATCGAAAGTCATCGCAAACGGTGCCATCGTGACGGCCTTTCAGCATCCTCGCTCATTGCAAGGTCCCTAGCGAAGCGAGGCCTACTCGGACCTCCTCGACAAGTCACCGTTGACAATCGCCTCGAGGACGCACCACCCCAGCGCGAACTTCGTGTCCATGTGACGCATGGATCGACGGAGTCGTCGATCGTCGACGCGGTCACGGCGCTACGCCGGTCTGTCAAGCGCCATTTTATGTGCGAAACACGGCGCCGGCTTTTTGACTTGGTGGGCTCATTGGCTGAGCGCCTGCGTGCAACATCTTCGTATCTGTTTGCAGCACGTTCTAATGGCCGGCTCGATTCGGTGATTACAAGAGGAGTACGAACCGATCGCGGCGGCACAGAGATTCACCTCAGTGGATGGGACAACGGCATCGTCCCGCATGTCGCACGAACGCGGCAAGTATATTGCGTGGGCAATGTTACCGATTGCTCGTTTTACCGGCCGACGGTCCGTTCCACACGTTCTGAAGTGGCCGTTCCCATTCTTGATCCGGGAAAAACGTCGCGATTCTTGGGCGTGTTGAATCTCGAATCAGACCATCCTAACAAGTTTGCGGCAGATAGCCTATCGGCCATCAGTGCGGACATTAACAACATCGCCTTACATTTGAAGTGCTTGCTCAGGATGGACGAGGACAACGCCTGGGCTTGGCCTTGGAATCCCAAAATTGGTCGGTCGTGGACGCTGAGGAACAGTTTGGCCCGTATCTGCACCCGAATTGCCGAAACGGTGTCAAAAGATCATTGCGCGAGCTGCACGATTTGGGATGTGGATTGGCGCGCATCTCGATTGTTTGTGGAAGCGACGCATGGCTATGACTACGAGTTTATCGCTGCCAAGACGCTGGCTTTGAATTCGTTTACGGGTGACGCGGCCAAGCTAGGTCCCGAGCAAGTCTTGATGGACGATCCGATGGCGCGGCCGAACTTTCTTGAAAAACAGCGTGCTCGCGATTTCGGTCTCCAGCAAGTGTCGTCGGTGCCCTTATTCGGGATCACGTCACTGACGCCTTCCGCCGTTGACCTGCAAGCGACGGGTACGCTCAATGTCTACGCGTTTCGTGAATCGCGGGCAACGCGTTTGCCAAGACCAGAAGAGTTGGTGCAACTCGCGCGGTTCCTTGGTGGGACGCGCGCTGAGTTTGAAGCATTTCGCAAGGACCTTGCCTTAGGACGGTTGCACGGAAAGCTCGCCCATTGTGACGACGCCGGACGATTTGACGCTGTTCGAGACGTGCTGTGCGAGGTGCTCGACGCGGACAGCTGTACCGTATTTGTCTGTCCTCCCGACGGAGACGAGATTATCTACGTGTCAACAACGGGGCTGGTTCCGGAAACTGCAGTGTTGCGAAACCAGTTGGACATCCAAAGAATTGGGAATTTTGAGTCGGTGATGTTACGGCGTTCCGATCAAACGGGTTTGGTCCCATACCTTGCGAGACACGTCGGCTGCGTGCTTAGGCTTTATGATCTCGCAAATCGAAAGGATCGAGATTCTCCTGCCGATCTACCGAGTGTCGACCGACGGTTCGTCGACTCGATTGCTCGGAACGACGAGCATTGCCGCTTTATGGGAATATCGGTGGGATTAGAGGGTGTCGCAACGGGAGTCATACGCGTCCTTAGATCGGCATCCAATCCACCGTTTTCGCGAGGGGATGAGGAATTACTAGTACTCTTGGCTCGATCGATTGAAAGCCTGTTTCAAGAGGCAGCTGGGAGCGGCATCGACGCTGAGGTGCCGGCCGTTGTAAAGCTGGAAGCAGTCCAATGAGCAGAGCGCGTGGGTTGCGCGCTCAAGACTTTCCCTTGTTACCCTCATTAAAGTCCTGATCGCCGGGAGTGATCCGCAATATCCAGGGCTCGGCCGACGCGGCAGTTTCATGCTTCGGTCTTGAACACTCTTGGACGATCTCCCTATAGACCGTGGTCATACGGCGTACGAGCCCCACAGCGTCCTTGGTGGCCTGAATCCGTGCGACGACGGGATCGCGATGCGGCTCGTCATCCTGCGCGGTCGTAGATCGCTGTTTCAGACGCACGTCTAGCTCGTTGTCTAGGCGATCGAGTTCTTCGCCCAGCGCTTCGACTGTCAGACGACGAGCGATCCATTTTTTCACCAGCTCGTCGAGGCGTCTACTCCAGTTGTTCGAGTCGCGTCGTGCTACGGCCGCGAACAACGGCAAGAGGACCTGGACCGTGCTTGCCGGATTGGAATCAAACGGCGAATAACCCGTCTTGTCCGGGACTACCAAAGCACGCAACAGGGCCACGGCATTCAACGGCCGTGGGCTGTCGGGAGGGAAACCCTGCAGCAGGTGGGTATTGCGGGAGAGCTTCAATAGCTCATCTAGATTTGGCAACTCGTCCGTCATCCCCTTTGGAAATGCCACATCAGACATCGAATGTCAACTTCGCCGCAGCTCGCCGCAATAAGGCAGGATGCACCGAAATGCACCGTCTCGCGATGGTGGCAAAGCCTTCGGTCAATCCTTGAGCCGGGTCGCGCATAAACACGACCAAGGAGCTGGTAGTGTTGATGGCTGGCGCCAATCCGTTTCGATTCTCTAGGTGGAGAGGACCGTTATGAAGATCCACGAAAACTACGAGCATCGCCAGATTCATCAGCTATCCCGCCAATTGGCGGACGACATTTCCGGGTTTGGCGACAGCAAGATTGCAGAGCGCATCGCTATCGAGATCGCTTTTCAGGCGATCGAATATGTGCGCCAACACGAAGAAGCCGCGCGAGACTCGCTTGTGGCGTCGCGGCTGCGCTCCGGTAGCCGGCTGAGCAATCCCTGAGCAGGTTGTGCCAAACTCGCGCCAGGCATGGGTGTGGGCGGCATCCAGGGATGCGTGGTCGTCTCGGCGGGCGATCGGTCCGCACGCCTGCGGCATGTGTCGCTTATTCGAACAGATTCGCGGTCCGAGCCGCAGGCTGCCAAGCCTGCCGCCATTGCCTGAATTGCGTCGGAATTGAAGGGAGCAACCGCCTGCCGCTGGTGAGAATTCACCATGACTCGCCTTTCTCCGCAGGACGCCGTTACAATGTCCCTATGGTGTGGGTCGATTGGTGGGCGGTTCCCTCCAGAGGTTGAGTCATGAAACAGTACGTCGCGCTCGCACGGGTCAGCAGTCGAGAACAAGAACGGGAAGGATTCTCGCTCGCTGTTCAACAGGATGCGCTCAATCGCTTCGCCGAGCGCGCGGGTGGTCAGATCGTGCGCCTCTTTTCTGTTGCGGAGACGGCCAGCAAACAGGCCGAGCGGAAGACATTCCGCGAATTGCTCGCGTACGCGAAGAAGCATGCCCGGCGACTCGATGGGCTGTTGTTCTACAAGGTTGATCGCGCGGCGCGAAATCTCTTTGATTTCGTGGAGCTTGAACGATTGGAGGTCGAGTATGGTGTGCCGTTCATTTCGGTTTCTCAGCCGACCGACAACAATCCGGCCGGCCGGATGATGCGCCGCACGCTGGCTTCGATGGCTGCCTTCTACACTGACCAGCAGTCGGTCGATGTCCGCGAAGGTCAGGAGCGTCGCGTTAAGGAAGGCTGGTTCGTTGGTAAGGCTCCCTACGGCTATCGCAACGTCCGCAAGGATGGCCGCGGATTGGTGGAAGTTGATCCCGAGACCGCCGACAACGTGCGACGAATGTTTCACTTGTTCGCCTACGAGCCGCTGACGCTCGACGCCTTGGTCGAGCGATTGCATGCGGAAGGACGAAGGTTCCGGGCAGCCATGCCGAAATTCCCGCGCAGCTCGATCCACAACATGCTCTTGGATCGAGCCTACATCGGCGAGATCGAATTCCGCGGCCAGTGGTATCCCGGCAAGCACGAGCCACTCGTCGATCGGGCGACCTGGAACCGCGTGCAGGTGCTACTCGGCGGTAAGACCTATAAGGCCCATCAGCTCACCTACGCCGGAGCCATTATGCGCTGTAGCCACTGCGGCAACCTGGTCACCGGCGAACAGGTTCTCAAGAAGCAGACGGGCAAAGCTTACGTCTATTACCGCTGCACCATGTACAACAAAGGAGACCATCCGCGCACGCGCGTCACGGAAGGACAACTTGACGCGCAGGTACTGGCGCTGTTTCGCACGATTAAGCAGCCTGAGGACGTGCGAGATTGGTTTGCTCTCACGTTGCGGGAGTGGTCCAAGCACGAACGCGGCGAGTCGATTGCGCGCGCCGACCAGCTTCAGCGCGAGTTGACGCAATTGCGGCTGCAAGAGGATCGGCTGCTAAATCTGCGGCTGCTGGATGAGATCAACGGCGATACCTTCGCCCGAAAGGCGACCGAGTTACGTGATCGTATCGCCGAAGTAACGATCAGAGTCGAAGCCGCCGACCGTGATCGGGGCGAACAGGCCGATTTGGCGAGTCGCGTTTTTGAACTCTCGCAAGCCCTGGAGCAGAAGTGGCTTACGGCTGATTTCTCGGAAAAGCGGCAGATCCTTGATATTGTCTTTTTGAACTTGCGGCTCGACGGCGTAAGTCTCAGCTATGAAATGAGAAAGCCCTTCGACGTTCTCGCCAAAGGGCTTTCTGTCCCGTCAAATCGGGGCGACAGGATTTGAACCTGCGACCTCTTGACCCCCAGTCAAGCGCGCTAGCCAGGCTGCGCCACGCCCCGTGTGCGTGTTCTTGGCCGCTCGTGTTCCTTGGTGCCGCGGATAGCTTTGCCCGGGGCGGGTTACCGGCGGGCGGGCGCAATCAGCTGT
>CAMFLN010000023.1 GCA_945957305.1 uncultured Planctomycetaceae bacterium
CAGCACCGTTCCGCCCACCAGGACCAACAGCGAAATGACCAAGCTGGCCGCGCGATCGTAAGCCGACACCGCCAGGGAAGACGTGGGCACATCCACGATCCGCCGCGGCTTGCTTTTAGGCTTGGTGCTAGTCGTCGAGGCCACGGTTATTCGTCCAGCTTGGCGTTGGGGCGAATCGCGAGAAACCAGTTCCGCCACTTGCGCTGCGCCGCGGCTCGCCGGGCAGGGGTAAGGCTCTCGTTTTCGGCAGGGTTATCGAACGTGCGACTCATGAATTTCAATGCGTCTTCGGCGGCCAAAAAAACATCGTCGTCTGGATCTGCCAGTGCCGCCAGGATTAATGGTGCGTTGTCCAAATCACGCGTCCGACCCAAGGCGGAGAGGGCTGCAACCCGCGCCGCCGGGCTGTCGCTGCCGGCCACCGCGCGCAAGCGCATCGCCAACTTGCTCAATTCGGCCGGAGCCGCCTTCTCGACTTTGTCCTCCAAGCCTTCAACGGCGCGCAAGTAATCCGGATGGCTCGGGTCTTCAATGGCCGACAGCAACGTCTCGGCCGGGCCGGCGAGCGGCTTTTGCCGTGCCTGCCCCATCCGTAGCTCGATATCGCTGCCGACCGGCAGTCCTCTTCCGGTCACCAAGGTTCCCGGCCCCAGATGGTGCACGCGTTCGATGCTTTTTCGGCTGGAACGCAACAGGAACAGCAAGGCGAACGCCGTATCGACCTCTTGCCCCCAGCTGCCTTGCCAGAACCCACCCGGGGAAATCGTCTTCTCCAACATGTTCACGCCGTCGTCGTACCAGGTTGACGGTTGAAACGGCGACGAGGACGCCAACTCGCGGAAGCTTTGATAACGCTCGAAGGCGTACAAGAAGTAGTGGGCATTTTGCGGAGGATTGATCAGATAGTTCTCGCGCATCCAGGCGTCCCCCAGATCGAGCGCATGACCCATGTGATTCAGATCCAAGCGCGTCGAGACGGCCTTCGGGGCCGCCGCCGCGGCGGGCTTGCGCACGCGCTGCAAGGCGACCGGGACGCCCGCGCTGGGATCGAACTGCGCTCGCCGATATTGATAGTGATCGGCGCAGATATACAAACTGCCGAGGCCGGCGCTGGCCATGCTGTGCCGCGTCTCGGATTGTGCAACCAGGGTGTAGCTGCCGGGATCGTTCCCCTGATATCCCCAGCAACCGCTGGGATCCTGAGTGCGCATCAGCCAGCCAGCCACTTTATCCCACACGTCGGGCGGGGCAGGGAAACCGGCGTGCTCCAACTCCCACAGCGCGAGGACACAATATTGCGTCATCGACGTGTCGCCTGTCAGTCGCTCGCGATAGCCCCAACCACCATGCGGCTTTTGGATCGACAACAAATGGTCGAAGAGAGTTTTGATTTCGGCTTTATGCTGGGCCGGATCGAGTTCGATCAGAAAAATAATTCCCAGGGCGACACTGTAAACGTCCAAAAATTCGAGCTTGGCCTTACTGGTCACAGCCTCGCGCATTGATGCCAGGCCTTTTTGCACCATGGGATCGTCAGGCTTCACCTCTGCCTTGAGCAAAGTCAGGGCGAATAGCGCGTGGGCGCCGGGACGACCGTCTGTCGCCGTTTCCAGGTACTTCACTCCCTGGGCGACGAGCTTCTGCACCTGCGGGGACTTCGGCGTAAGCGCCCCTCGCGCGTGGCCGGGCGCCAGCACGCACAAGCAGCAGCTCATGGCGCCAACCGCGGCACACCTGATGATGGCCCGGGAGTATATCAACGACCGAATCCTCGGCGACAACCCATTTAGGCGAGACGCCGCCTATGCGACTGGGGCGATCGAGTTGGGGTGAACTTCCAGTAACCGTGAACGCAAAAAAATCGTCCGCGACCGCAAATTCGATCCTATCCCCCCGCAAAGAGGAGTGTCAAGGAAGTGTGCTGCACGCGAGTTTATGGCGCAAGAATTGAGCCCGGGAATGCCTTCCGGGCGCACGAATTGAGCAAGCAATGGGAGCGAGGAAGAACTTCGTCAGGGCCGCGGCATGAAGAATCGCCGGACGCCTTGCGCGACAAGGAATGCTCAATTCTTCTGGCGGCCGAAGCACACTAGGCACATGTCGTCGCTTTGCGACCGCTGCCCGACGAACGTTTTCACGTCAGCCAATAGTAAGGATCCCAGTTGCTGCACACTTTCCGAAGACAGCTTCAGCCGGTCGCGCAGCCGCGTCAGGCCATACAGATCGTTCTTGGCATCCATGGCCTCGCTGAACCCATCGGTAAACAACGTCAGCGATTCGCCCGGTTGCAACTGCATGGTGTGCTGCTTGTATTCATAGTCAGCGTCGACCCCCAGCGGCACCCCGGCCAAATCTTCGCCGATGTCCTCGATCGTGCCGTCCGTGCGGCGCAGCAGCGGGGCCATGTGGCCGCCGTTGACCAGGCATACTTCGTGACTCTGCGGGTCCAACACTGCGATCACAATGGTGACAAAGCGGTCTTCCCAGCCGCTGGCGCTAAACGCGGCGTTCAATCGGTTTAAAGCGCCATCGAGCGTCGGCTCGCTTGCCAGGCAGTAGCGTGTCTCGCTCGATAGCTTGGCCGTGAGCAGCGCGGCCGAGATCCCCTTTCCCGACACGTCGGCCAGAATCAACGCCAGACGCCCGCCCGGAAGAAACACGTAGTCGAAATAGTCGCCGCCGACCTGGTTGGCCGGTTCGTAGAAGTCAAAAAATTCGTAGCCCTCGACACGGGGCGGCGCGCTCGGCAGAAAACCTTGCTGTACCTTGTGCGCCAGTGAGAGGTCGTATTCGAGCGCCTGTTGGCGCAGCGCGGCCTCGTGCAGTTGCGCATTTTCCAGGGCGAAGGCCGCTTGCCCTGCGACGCTAGCGAGCACTTCCAAATCCTCGGACTGAAAGCGGCTACGCTGGTCGAGCGTGTCGATCTGGATGGCGCCCAGCGCGCGTCCTTTGCTGTCGACCAGCGGCGCGCACATCATCGAGCGGATGCGGAAATCGGCGATGCTCTGGCTTGAATCAAAACGTTCGTCGCTCGCGGCGTCGGCCGAGAGGATCGCCTGCTTTCCCTCCATCACCTGGCTGATGATGGTCCGGCTGATGCGAATCGTCTCTTCGTCCCCTGGGCGGCGATGCTTGACGGCCTTGGGGATCAGCGGCCCTTTTTCGCGCTCTTGCAGCACGACGAAGCCACGGTCGGCCTGTAAAAATACCTTGAACAAACTATCCAGCAGCTTGGGCAACACCTGATCCACGCTGATGGCCGAAGCGAGACTGTTGTTGATCTCCAACAAAGCTTTCAGCTTGGCCTCGGCATTGACCGTGTAACGCTGCCCTTCGCGCGATTTGTCGAGATCGAGCTTCGACATCACGGTCGAACCGCTCAGGGGGCCGCCGTCGTCGACCATTTCGGCCACGGCCGAATCGACCGCGCCCGGCTGGTGCGCCCGTCCGCGATGGAACGTGAAGAGCAAGTCGCAAATCTTGATACGGTCGTTATCTTCGAGCCGGTGCCGATCGCGGATTTGTTCGCCATTGACGAACGTGCCGTTGCGGCTTTTCAGATCTTCGACATAGAAATTGGAGTCGATGACCAGGATCTGTGCATGCTGGCGACTGACCGCGCCCACATCGAGAACGATGTCGCAATCCGGATGGCGCCCCAAAATGGCCTTTTCTCCCTGGATGGGAAACTGTTGGCCGGGGGTCATTCCCTTGAGAACTTGTAGTACGGCCATGAGTGAGTCGGGCCAGGGCAAGAGGACGCCCCCATTCCACGCCAGCCGAATCGCGGGGTAACGATTCATGCGCAGTGTCGGAGCAAAGCCCGACGGGACGCTTACGCAGCGATTTTACGGGGGACGCTCCGGGGGCGTCAACGGGCCGCATCGTGACATAATCGGACGGATTCTACCGCAAGCGTCGTGGCGGTTTGCTTGACGATCCGCCGGCAACGGACGAGACTTGCCGTCCACGCAGGCAACCGTCGAGCAACTTTCGGCTCCTATTTCGGGCATCTTGCTTGATCAATATTCAGTAGAGGTCGGGGACCGTTCCTGCGCCTAAAGAAAAAGGAACCGAAAATGGCAAAAATTGGCGTCGGACTGGTGGGAAGTCAATTCATCACCACGCAGCACTACGAAGCCCTGCAGCATGTGTCGGACGCCGAGGTGCTGGCCGTCGCCTCGCCCACGATCGATCACGTCCGCGGCTTCGCCGAAAAACGGCACATCCCGCGCTGGTTCGTCGACTATCGCGAGATGTACGAGATGCCCGAGATCCAGTTGGTCGTTCTCGGTCTGCCGAACTATCTGCATTGCGATGCGGTAGTACAGGCGGCCGCGGCGGGCAAGCACGTCGTCCTGGAAAAGCCGATGGCCATGAACCTGGCCGAATGCGATCAGATGATCGAGGCCTGCCGCAAGGCGAACGTGAAATTGATGTACGCCGAAGAGTTGTGCTTCGCCCCCAAGTACACGCGGCTGAAGCAACTGGTTGATTCCGGGTCGCTTGGCAAGCCGCACCTGGTCAAGCAAATGGAAAAGCACAGCGGCCCGCACACCGCCTGGTTCTATGACACGAACCTTTCAGGCGGAGGAGTCGCGCTCGACATGGGCTGCCATGCCATCGAGTTCTTTCGCTGGCTGATGTCGGGCCCTGATTGCGCGAACCGCCCCCGCGCTACGAGTGTCTACGCCCAGATGGGCACGTACGTACACAGTGACAAGACGCGGGCCGATGACGAGTCGCTGATCATCGTGGAATTTGAAAACGGTTGCGTGGGATTGGCCGAAGAAAGCTGGGCCAAACTCGGCGGCATGGATGATCGCGCCGAGGTCTACGGTTCGGCAGGGCATGCCTACGCCGATCTGCTGCGCGGCAACTCGATCCACACCTACTCCGAGCGTGGTTACGACTACGCCGTGGAGAAGGCCAGCCAAACCGCTGGGTGGAGTTTTACGATCTATGAAGAGAATTGGAACTACGGGTTCCCGCAGGAGATGGCCCACTTCGTCGAATGCGTGCGCGACGATAAGCATCCGATCGTGACAGGCGAGGACGGTCGCGCGACGCTCGAGATCATCATGGCGGCCTACGCCTCGGCCGGCACCGGCAAGAAAATTTCCTTGCCGTTCAAGACCGATGCGAAAAAACCGATCGACCTGTGGCGCCCGTAGTTCAGAACGCAAATATCCGCAGATGACGCAGAAAGTGCAGATGGGAAGTAAAGAATCCGTATGCGCATTTCCCACGTCGTGACCGTTGTGCCGTCGTGGTTACTTTTGCCGCGTGGCCACCGGGTGCCTGCCCCCTCGCCACGATATCCGCCGCGCCCATGAAACTTGCAGACGTCATTCCCTGGGGGCGATCGTTCGACGAGTATCGAGCGATGTTTGCGCTCTCGGAGGAGGATCTCGCCGGCCGGATTCTGGGCTGTGGTGATGGGCCGGCCAGCTTCAACGCCGAGGCCACCGCTGCAGGACACAAGATCGTTTCTTGCGATCCCATCTACGCCTTTAGCGGTCCACAGATCGAGGCGCGCGTGCAGCAGTGTTACCCGGCGATGATCGCGCAGGTGAAAGCGCAGCCGGAGAATTTTCTTTGGGACTTCTTTCGCGATCCCGAGCAGCTGGTCGAATACCGACTGGCGGCGATGCGGCGATTTCTGGCGGATTATGATGCCGGCCGTGCGACCGGCCGCTACGTCACGGCCGCGCTGCCGCGTTTGCCGTTTGCCGATCGGGCGTTTGAACTGGCGCTCTGCTCGCACTTCTTGTTTCTTTACTCAGCGCATTTCGACGCCGAGTTTCACTGCCGCGCAATACACGAATTGCTGCGCGTCGCGAGAGAAGTACGCGTGTTCCCACTGTTAGACCTCGATTGCCGACGTAGCGTTCACGTCGAGCCGGTGCGGGAACATCTAGAGATCGAGGGCTTCCGCGTTGAGGTCGTTCGCGTGTCCTACGAGTTTCAACGGGGTGGGAACGAGATGCTACGAATCCAGCGCTAAGAACCCGTCGGGTGGCCCGCTAAGGCGATTCCGGGATTTTCGAGGCGGGGAACCTCATTTTCTCGGGCGCCATACGCTTTGTTTGTTCGAACAGACAGGCGCCTGCGGCGCACGGACAACGAGTTGTCCGTGCCACCCTGTGGACCACACGGTATGCATTTTTGCGGCTGCTTTTGGCGTCACTGGGGTTTACGGCTTCACTCCTGCATCGTCCCGCCCCTAGGCGGATCGGCGGCAAAACCTCATAATACGGGGCTACCGATACAGTCGGATCGCTAGCCCCCACCTCCGGAGGTTGCCGCCATGGACGATAAGCTGCAGTACGAGGGCATCACGTTCGACGACGTTCTGCTCGAACCCCGGTTTAGCGAAGTCGTGCCCGGCGAGTGCGACGTCTCGACCCGGCTCACCCGGCGCATCAAGCTCAACATCCCCCTCGTCTCGTCCCCGATGGACACGGTGACCGAGAGCGAGATGGCGATCGCCCTGGCCCAGGAAGGCGGTCTTGGCGTCATTCACAAAAACATGTCGGTCGACGCCCAGACCAAAGAGGTCGACAAGGTCAAGCGTAGCGCCAACGGGATCATCTTCGACCCCGTGACGCTGCAGCCCGACGCCACGGTCGGCAAAGCCCGCGAGATCATGGCCGTGCACAACGTCTCGGGCTTGCCGATCACCGACGCCGCGGGCCGGCTGGCCGGCATCCTCACCCGCCGCGATTTGCGGTTTCTCGAAGCTAGCGACATCCGCATCGCCGAGGTCATGACCCGCGAGCACCTCGTAACGGCCACGGGGAATGTATCGCTTGAGGAAGCTGAAAAGATCTTGATGGCAAATAAGGTCGAGAAACTTCTACTGGTTGACGAAAATAACAGACTGACCGGACTGATTACGATCAAAGACATCGACAAAATGCGTCGCTTTCCCAATGCCTGCAAAGATAGGCAAGGCAGGTTGCGGGTCGGTGCTGCTATCGGAGTTCACGAATACGGGCGGGCCGAAAGCCTGATTAGTAAAGACGTTGACGTGCTGGTGGTCGACAGCGCCCATGGCCATTCGACCAACGTCATCGAGACCGTCCGAGAGTTGAAGAAACGCTGGGACATCGATGTCGTCGCCGGAAACATTGCTACCAAGGAGGGTTGCCAAGACCTGGTTGCCGCCGGGGCGGATGCTGTCAAAGTGGGGATCGGGCCAGGCTCGATCTGCACAACCCGGGTGATCTCGGGGGTCGGCGTTCCGCAGATCACGGCCATTTACCAGGCTGCCAAAGCTGCTAGCGCCGCTGGCATTCCGATCATCGCCGATGGCGGTATCCGCTACTCGGGCGATTTGACGAAAGCCCTCGCGGCGGGAGCACATTCGGTGATGATCGGCGGACTGTTCGCCGGCCTGGCCGAAAGCCCAGGCGAGCAGATTTTGTATCAAGGACGAACGTTCAAGATTTATCGCGGCATGGGTTCGATGGGGGCCATGGTCAAGGGCTCCAGCGAACGATACCGACAAAGTGGAGAACGCGGCAGCGAAAAATTCGTGCCCGAAGGAGTCGAAGGGCGCGTGCCCTTCAAAGGACACTTAAGCGCGTTCGTCTATCAACTGATAGGCGGGTTGCGGGCGGGCATGGGCTACTGCGGCACCAGAGCCATTGAGGATTTGCGAAGGGATGCGCGATTCATTCAAGTCACCGCGGCGAGCGTGCGAGAGAGCCACCCTCATGACATTGCCATTACGCAGGAAGCACCCAATTACAGCGCCCAGTACGCGTCAGGCGAAGGGGGTTAGCCGCCTCGCCACGGGCGCGCGACGGGCTTTCGCCTCGCTCGCCCTGGTGTTGGCCACGGCCACACCGGGCTGGGCTGGCCATGAGCCGAGCACCGCAAAAGACGCCGAAAGCTCGGCCAAGACTTCATCCACGAGCGGGACAAAGCCCACTCATCTCAGCCGCTCGACCTTGAAATGGCGTGTTCCTCAGACTGACGCTCAGCCCGCCGCCGTCGCGGAACAGCCGGCGCCGGAGAACAGCGAACCGAAAGAGGCGGCGGCGCAAGAGAAAGCCGCTGTGCACGCGAGCGAGGCGCCGGCCGTCACCAAGAAGGCCGCTCCGATCAAATCGCGTGTCAGTGTCGTTACGGCGAAACCGGTCACTACGGCCAAGGAATCACTCGCCGCTGAACCGGCCGAATTGCCACCGATCGAAGCTAAACCGATCCAGGCGCCGCGGACGCGTTCGCGTGTCGAACGATTGAGCGATGCGGCTCCTTCGCCGCATTCCAGCCAAACGGTCGACAGCCGCAGCAGCTCTTTGAAGATCATCACGGCGTCGCATGATGAGCCGCAGATCGACCCGTTTGCCGAGGATGAGCTGCCGGTGCTGAAAACCGCGCAAAAGCCGGAAACCAAGCGTGCGATTCAAGCTGGCATGCAGGATCGCAGCGCGATCGAGGATCCGTTCGGCGATCAAGCGCCCAAGTTGGAACGTGTCCCGTCGGTCGCGCCGCCCGAACGCGCCCCGCCGGATGAAATGACGCAAGCCCCCAATTCGCTGCCGTACCAATGCCCGACGCCGAAAGAATACGTCAAGCGTCTCGCGGACATCAGCACCAATATCGCCGCCGAGCCGGGCGAGTTCCCGGTCGAGTGCGGTTTGGGCAACGAACAATTCTCGCCGCGCAGCTTTGAAGGAACGCTGTTCGCGTGGAAGGCTTCGTCGCTCTGCCACAAGCCGCTGTACTTCGAAGACGTCGAGTTGGAACGCTACGGCCAGACTTGCTCGCCGCTGTTCCAACCGCTCTTGTCGGCTGCCAAGTTCTACCTGACGCTGCCGATCTTGCCCTACAAGATGGGGCTTGAGCCACCGTGCGAGTGCATCTACCCGTTGGGATACTACCGGCCGGGCAGCTGCGCCCCGTTCATCATCCCGCCGGTGCCCATCAGCTTGCGAGGCGCTTTGCTGGAAGCAGGCGTGTGGGTGGCGGGCGTAGCGCTGGTGCCGTAACGGAGGGCAGTAGTTAGTAGTCGGTAGTTAGTAGTCAAAGCGGTAGTACAGACAACTGTCTACTGATTACTGGCTACTGCTCCCGCATCCCCCGGTGCCGCACCAGGGGGCGCCGCATCCGCCGGCGCGTGGTTGTGGCGAACAGACCGGCAAACTGCCGTTCTTCATATGAGCGGCCGGAACGCTGAGCTGCTTTTCCAGCCGCGTGCTGCCGCAATCAGGGCAAGCCGGCTTCTCATCGCCGCGTACCAGAACCTCGACATGTTCGCCGCAGCCGGCGCAAGCGTATTCGTACAAGGGCATGGTCGTGCTTCTTTGTTAGGAAGGGTTCTGACGGTCGCTCTATTGTAGCGCACCAGCGATCGTTGGATCAATCCGCGCGGCGACTCCTCTGCGGACGGGCGGAGGGGGTCGATTCGCGCGGCGCCCTGCTACAATTTCTCCATGACTATCCCCACACTCAATCGGCAGCAATCGCAAGAAGTTGATCGCCGCGCCGTGGCCGAATACGGCATGACCGGTCTGGTGCTGATGGAAAACGCCGGGCGGGGTGTCGTTGACGTGCTCGAACGGCTGGGGATGCACGGCCCTGTCGTCGTCTGCTGCGGCCGTGGCAACAACGGCGGCGATGGTTTTGTGATCGCCCGGCACCTCGACCTGCGCGGTCACGAGGTGCGTGTCGGCCTATGGTGCGACCCCGCCAGTCTCGCAGGGGATGCCGCGGCGAACTATGCGATTCTGTCGAAGTCGGACGTGCCGATCCAACAATTCGGCTCAGTGCACGATGAGGCGCAACTCGCCGAATTCTTACAGAGCGCGGCGTGGATCGTTGACGCGCTGCTGGGCACCGGCTCGCGCGGGGACCCGCGACCGCCGCTGGACGCCGTGATCGATCAGTTGAACAATCATCCCGCTGCTAAACTCGCGGTCGATCTGCCCAGCGGATTGGACTGCGACACGGGTGCTGCATCGTGCCACACGATCCGGGCTCAACACACCTGCACGTTCGTCGCGCAGAAAACGGGCTTTTTGACTGCCGGCAGCAATGCTTACACCGGCCAGGTGCACGTGCTGGATATTGGTGCGCCACGCAAGCTGATCGAAGATTGCCTCGCCCGTGCATAGAGATTAAGCCCGCTTTCCCCGCTGACGCAAGAGATGCAGAGGGGATCTGCCACGACAGACTGCTTGTCCTGAGGTCGCTTCTGCGGGGCACCTCTCATCCGGGGCGTCAGCGAACTCCAAGGATCAATTTCTCTGCGGTTGCACAAACTTGTGCCGTCAGAGCAACCATGCGATTAGCCATTGCCGAGCGGCTTCTCGGCTCGTTCAGCAGCGAGGGGCAAGTGCGTTCAATGCTCCGCCGTCCCGCAAAGCCATTGCTGGACAACGATTCAATTGCCACAGTTCTGGAAGCGGATAATCCTTTCGGCCTTGGCTACTCAAGCCGGCTTACCGACCGACGAACGAAACGACTGGTAGGATTTAACTATTGCCAGTGCTCCTCGCAGCACAACAATAGTAGTTTTGCATATACATCTCACGCAATAATCTGTTACATATTGCCAAATACACGCTACTTGCAGTCATGACTCTCATCACACGCCTTTTCAACTGGCGCTCGCTGCACACACCGAGGATTCCCATGAGTGACAAGACCTTCCTTAAGCTGGGGAAATCGAAACTCCAGGAATTGAGCATTCAAGTACTCATCGGATTCATCCTGATCGCCATCGGCATCTTTTTGAATTTCGTAACCGACTCGCCGCGTGCGACCGCTGACAGCGCAGCACACGCCCCGGGCACTCCAGAAGCAGCTGTGGTTGCGCCAGCCGAGTCATCGCAAGAGTGGGTCACGATCGTGCACCATATCGGCACTGCGATCTTGACGGCGGGAATGCTTATGGTGACGGTCGAACTGTACGCCAAATACCGTGAAGCGAGAAATCACGACAAGAGCCGCCAGGAGCAGCAGCAATATATTGCGCGACTGCAAGAGGCGCATAGCGACGCAGTTCTGAGCGACCTCCTGCACGACCCGGCAATCTTTCAACAAATCAAGTCCGTCGTTATTCAAGAACGCTGCATCCGCCGCAACATGAAAGCGATTGTTCACTTGCAGTGGAACGACAACAAGGACGGAATCATCAAGATTCTCGATTTGTCCTACGATATCGAAAACACTTCCACCGGCACAGCAGTCATTCCCGTTAAAACAAGACTGGCGATCGAAGATCGGGATGACACCACCTCTCGCATTGAATCGCTGGAGATCACATCCTCTTCAGGCCGGTTATACGTCGCAATCCCAGGGACCGACCAGCGGCACCCGGTGGAAACTTCAACATCACTTCGCTTCAGCAAAGACGAACTTGTAAAAGCCGGTATCGTGACACGCCACGATTACGACCTACGCTCGCACCTTGAGATTGAACTTGAGAGCAAGCAAACGGCACACATCAGCTACATTCAGCAAACGATGGAGAAGTGCGAAAGTGATTGCAGTGTCTTGTGCACGGTACCGACGGTGGGGCTCGAGGTCATTGTCAATCCGGAGCGACTAATCGGCGTATCAGGAGCCCTGCATCACCCGTCGGGGCAGACAATTCGCAGCGATGCCGCTGTGACCTGGCTGAAGATTGAAGGTGCGGTACTGCCATACCAAGGAATTGTCTTCGACTGGTGGCCCATGACAGACAAGGGTACAGAGCCGTCGGCCCCCGCGCACACACCCCCCGATATTGCACCAGTTGAAAGAGAGGAATCTCTGATTGCCGCCAAATCGTAAGCGAAACTGCCTTTGCTCACCTCTCCACAATGGCCGGTTCCACAGTTCGCTGCCGGTGACAACTGTAGCTGACCGCTTCGGAATGAGGGCAGCAATTCCACTGAAAGTTACGGCGCCAGCAACAAGCGTCCCGGCACTTGCAGGTAGCCCTTCACTTCGTTGAGGAAGCGCGCGGCCACGGCCCCGTCGACCAGGCGATGGTCGTACGACAGGCTCAGCGGCATCATCAGCCGGATCTTAATCTCGTCCTCGATCACGATCGGCAGCTTGCGAGAACGCCCCAGCAGCAGCACGGCCACTTCCGGGTGATTGATGATGGGCGTCGAATAAGTCCCGCCAATCGCACCGAGGTTGCTGATCGTGAACGTGCCGCCACGCAGGTCTTCGACGGCGAACTGGTTGTTGCGCCCTTTGTTCGCCACGTCGTTC
>CAMFLN010000024.1 GCA_945957305.1 uncultured Planctomycetaceae bacterium
GAGCGCTCCCGTCCAAGGTCCGATGATCTTCGCCACTGCTCGCATTATCCGAAACCAGGTGCGCGAACGCAATTGCTCATACGAAAGGTAAGCGAAAGGCTTCCGAGCCCCGGCCGGGCCTCGGAGACACCGCCGGAGAACTCCAATGGCGCCGCTGTCTTTTCAGTCCCGCCGCTTGTCGCCCGGCGTCTCACCCGGAAGATCATTGCCAGATGCAGAGGCGGCAGAGCCTTCCTCCGGCGACTCGCTCAGGTGATAGAGAGCGAAACTCATTCCCGAAAGTCCGGAATGTGGGAACACATGAACCAGGCGATATTGCCCGCGCCCCTCCATGGCTTCGTAACCGGCGGGAGCCAGGTAGGGTTGATCTCCGCTCCCCAGCATCATCCATTCCGGTAAGTGTTTCATCTCCGGCTTCAGCTCTTCGAACCTGATTCGCCGGTCTTTCAGATAGCGGGCGTAAAACTGCGTGTAAACAACCGCCCGCGTGCGCCGACCGTCGCTGGCGAGGCTGATTTCGCGTTCCGGAGTATGGTCAGCCACGTACTCCAACAGCGACGTAAACTGCCCGCGTCCCACCAGCAGAAAGCGACTGGTTGGGATCGCATTTGCCGCGACGAGCAAAGCAATCCCGGCGCAGGCCGCGACTCGGCCGCCTAGCCCCACGCGCCATATCCTTGCGGCCAGATAGCTCAGCAGGAGCAGCCCCATTAACACGCTGAGATAAAAATAGCGCTCGTAGAGAAACTCGGGCTGAGCCAGTGTCACGGCGATACCCGGAGCGACAAAAACCGCCAGCAGAAAAAGCAACCACAGGTCAGATTTGTCACGCCACAACAGCGCAATTGCCGTCAATAGTGTCACAACGACCGCCAACGCCACCGACACCAGCAGCCAGACACTCTTGCTGACGAATCCGACCTCTAGCGCGAGCGCATTGACCACAACGTGCCGAATCGATTGCGAGGTCCCGCCGCCGAGCACCATATAGCGTACGTCAACCAGAAAGAGCGCCACGAAGAAAAGCAGCACAGGGATGCTCAATTGGGCGAGCACGCGCGCCAGTCTCGGCCATGATTCTCCTCGCTTATAAAGCGTGAACGCGGTCCAGATCAACATCACCAAGAAAAACGTGACGAAGGTCAGGTGAGATAGCGTTCCCAAGATTGCAGCCGCAACGAACACCAGGTTGCTCGCAATAGTCCGTGTCGCCAGGAAACGATCGAGCGCTAAGAGCGCGGCGAGTGCAAAAAAACCTTCCAGTGCGTAGCCGCGCGCTTCCGACGCGTAGGTAATCAAGTAAAACGACGTCGCAGTCAGGACCGCCGCCGCCGCCGCCGCCACCGTTCCCCAGCGCCGGGCATATTGTGCCGCCAGCGCTACAGTGCCAATACCCGCAGCAATCGATGGGATCCGATACATCGGCCAGTTCGCCTGCAGCGGACCCAGCAGGTACATCCACAGCGTGACCAGGTAGTGGTTGTTGTCGTGATGACAAAGAAATACTTCTGCCGGCGAGCGAGCCCGCCCGGCGAAGTCGAGCAACGACCAGATCTCATCGAGCCAGAATTCATCCATCGCCGCCCAGATGCGCACCGTCGCGGCCAGCGCGAGAACGACCGCGAAGCCAATCGTTAGTCGCGGAGACTCTAGTCGCGGCGCCGGCGGCGCGGCGCTGCGGGAAGAATTCGGCACCGGACGCTTGGCTTTCGATTTGGACATGTGCCTGAACCTGCCCTGCTCGGACCCCAGAGTTGACGACTTTCCCCTCGCGGCCGACCGCTGGTCTTAAATGCGTTGAATAGCTAGGCCGGCCGCCCTCCCCAGATGAATTGGTGACAAATCCGACAGGTCTCGCCTTCCCCCCAGGCCCGCTGCGTAAACGCAAATAGTATGACCAGTGTCGGCCGTCTTTGCACTGATGCAAAGGAATTATGAATGCCCCGGATGCGTGTCCCGGAAAGAAAGGCAGGGATTCTGATGGCTACTCTTCGACTTGGCAAGCGGTTGTTGGTTTTGCCGCCGCTGAAGTTCTCGTCGCGCCGCGCCACCATGGCGCTGCTGGCAGTGCTGATGGCCTTGGCCGTCGTGGCGGCCGATACGCGCCCGGCATCGGCGAAGTATCTGCGCTATTGGCGAGGCATTTATCCGTACGGACGCTACTCCTGGGGACGAACCAACTACGGTTATCGCAATCGTGGCTACGGTTATGGCATGCCAGGGACCGCGCTCTCGTCGAACGCCTATGGCATGGCGAGCATGGTTGCCGCGTCAGGCTACGCACAGCTTTCCAATTCGCAGGCAGTGCAAAACAACCTGCAAGCCCGCTCGACTGACGCGCAGAATCGCCTGGCTTGGACGAGCGAATACTATCAATTGCGGCAGGCCCATCGCGCCTATGAAAACAACCACGCGCGGCTGTCACAAGAGGATGCGGTGCGCATCGCGCAAGCGGGGCACGTACGCCGATTGGACGCAACCCAATTGGACCCGGCGACCGGCACGATCCATTGGCCCGCGCTATTGGACGACGCGCGCTACGTTACAGTACGCAACGACATCGAGCATCTCTATAAATCGCGGGCGGCCGCTGCAGGCAAGATCGACGCCGAGAGTTACCTCGCGATCAATAAATCGTGCGAGAACCTGCTGCAACAATTGAAGCAGCACATCGACGAATACAACCCGAACGATTATTTGCAGGCGCGGCATTTCGTCGAAGGATTGCGCAATCCCGAGCACGATCGGGCGCCATAGAAGCGGTCAAAACAGCTCGACGATCGGTTGTCCCTCTTCCATCAAGTTATAGGGGCGCCCCGTCCGGTCCGTAGCCGTCAGGTCGTCGATCCCCATCGACCAAAAGAGGGTCTTGGCAATATCCTCGGGGGCGACCGGTTTGGCCGCCGGGAATTCGGCGCGGCGATCGCTACTGCCATACACCTGGCCGCCGCGAATTCCTCCGCCGGCCAACAGCACGGACATGCAACTGGTCCAATGATCGCGCCCCGCGCCGCCGGCGCCGCCTGAGCGAGGATCGCCGATTTTCGGTTTTCTTCCCATCTCGCTCGTGACCAGCACCAGCGTCTGATCCAACAGGCCGCGCTCGTGCAGATCGTCGAGCAGTGCGGCGAACGGACGATCAAACTCCGGCAGCAGGCGGTCCTTCAAGCAATTGAAGTTGTTGCCATGCGTATCCCAACCGCCGCCGCTTTTGCAAAGTTCATTCAGCTCCTTGTCCCCTTTCCAGAAGACGGTGACGAAGGGGACTTCGGCCTCGACCAGGCGCCGTGCCAATAGCATCGACATCGAGTTGATCCCGCGCCCATACTTGTCGAGCATGGCCGGCGGTTCGTCGTGCAGGTTAAAGGCGTCCTTGGTCTGCTGCGAAGTCAGCAGTGACAGTGCTTTCCGCTGGTGCTTGCGATAGGCGTCTGCCGCTGGCGTGTCGTCGAAGTGTCTTTGCGCGCGGTCGATCGAGGCCAGTAGCTCGCGCTTCGCCAGCAATTGGTCGACGGTCATGTCCCCGTGCAACTTCAGCGCCGGCATCGCGAAGTCGAGCGGCGCCTCGCGCGTGCCGTCGACGAACAGTGGGTCGTATTCCAAGCCCAAGCGGGCGGCGAACTGGCCGGGGCGTGTGTACTCCGGCGCCCCTTCCTTGTGCGGCAGTGTGATCGCCGAAGGCAGGCTCGGATGCGGCGGGCGCTTGAGCGCCACGACCGAACCCATGGCCGGCCAGTCCGTGGGCTCCGGAACGCGCGCGTTCAACAACCGCGGGAACGATGAATCGGGCGCGTGCCCGGTCAGGTTGTAGTAATAGCCGGCGTGATGGTCCCCCGTGCCGCGGCCGAAATCGCCGAGCGACCTGACAATCGCCAGGTGATGTGACTGCTGCGCAAGATGAGGCAAATGTTCGCACAACTCGA
This sequence comes from uncultured Planctomycetaceae bacterium, assembly GCA_945957305.1. Taxonomy (GTDB): domain Bacteria; phylum Planctomycetota; class Planctomycetia; order Pirellulales; family JACPPG01; genus JACPPG01. The sequence continues at coordinate 3,924 of CAMFLN010000024.1, forward strand.
TTCCCGGCGCGCTGGTCTGCACCGGGCGAAACAACCCGCGATACCCTTCCGGGGCGTCAGGCTTCATGTCCCACGTATCGATGTGCGACGCCCCGCCGCTGAGCCAGATGAGGATCGTCGACTTCGCAGCGCGCCGCGTCGGGCTCGTGGACGCCTGAGCCGCAAACGACGCCAGGTTCGCACCGAAAAAGCTCAGCCCGCCGGCCAGCAGGAAACTGCGGCGATCGAGCGGCATGTGTCCAGAGCGGCGGAATCGCATGGCAACGCCTGGCGGGGTCGAGGGCGGGTAAGCGGTGCGTGTGATTGTACTCGACTGGGCGCGGCGCGTCTAAACAACCGCCCAACCCCGCGACGATTCGCCGCGCGTGCCCATGACTCGCCGGCATGGTAAGCTCGTGAAGCAAAAATCAGTCCTGACGGCATGCACCCAGAAGTTGTGCATTCGCAGGGCTCGGCACACTGAACCAGAAAAGAAAAACCGCGGCGAGGAGAAATCAATGTCAGCAGCGAGCGAGCAACAAACTCCACCTCCGTCGCCGTCGCGGCGCGAATTTCTGACCACGGCCAGCGGCCTGGCGCTGTCGTTCTCGATCGTCCCACGCCATGTGCTCGGCGGGGTGGGCTTCGTCGCTCCGAGCGATCGCGTGAACGTGGCCGGCATCGGCGCGGGGGGCATGGGAGGCGGGGACATCGCGACTCACGCGCGACTCGGAGCCAACATCGTGGCCTTGTGCGATGTGGATGACGAGCGCGCGGCCGGCTCGTTCAACGCCTTTCCGCAGGCGCGCCGCTATAAAGACTTCCGCGTGATGCTCGATAAAGAAGCCAAGAACATTGACGCGGTGACCGTGGGCACGCCCGACCATGTGCATGCCGTTGCGTCGATGGCCGCGATTCGCGCCGGCAAACACGTCTATTGCCAGAAGCCCTTGACTCATACGCTGCGCGAATGCCGCGAATTGACCAAGGCCGCGCATGAAGCGGGCGTCGCCACGCAAATGGGAAACCAAGGGCATGCCACCGAGGGCGCGCGGCTGACCAACGAATGGATTCAGTCCGGTTTGATCGGCGAAGTGCGCGAAGTACATGTGTGGTCCGATCGCGCAGGCAGGCTGTGGAAACAGGGAATCGGCCGACCGACGGAAACGCCGCCGGTGCCGTCTACGCTGGACTGGAACTTGTGGCTCGGTCCGATCCAAGAGCGTCCCTACCATCCGGCGTACGTTCCCGCGAATTGGCGCGGCTGGCGCGATTTCGGTACCGGCGCGCTGGGCGACATGGGCTGCCACATCATCGATCATCCGGTATGGGCGTTAGGACTGGGCGCTCCCACCTCGGTCGAGGCCAGCTGTACCTTGGACGGCTCGGTGATCGACAACAAACCCAATTTCGAGACCTATCCGATCGCCGCCACGATCACCTACGAATTTCCCGCGCGTGGGGCGCAGCCACCTGTGCGGATGACGTGGTACGAAGGGGGACTGATGCCGCCCACGCCGGCCGAGATGCCAGCTGGCAAGCGTCTGCCTGACAACGGCGTCTTGTACGTTGGTAGTAAAGGAAAGATGTATCACTCCTCGCACGGCGGCAATCCCGAGGTGCTGCCCGTGCCTCTCGCCGAAGCCGCCGCGCGCGTGCCGAAGACAATGGCCCGCTCACCGGGGCATTACGAAGAATGGCTCCTCGCCTGCAAAGGGGGACCCAAACCGGTTTCGAACTTCGATTACGCCGGCCCGCTGACCGAGATCGTGCTTGTCGGGGTTTTAGCCCTTCGCGCGCCCGGCCAGCGACTGGAATGGGACAGCGCCAACCTGAAGGTTAAAAACGTGCCCGACGTGAATGCGTTCGTGCATACCGACTACCGACCGGGTTGGAGCCTGTAGCGGCTCGGGCGCGCCATGTACTTACTTTTCCGTGTTCTGCTGATTGGCTCAATTTTGTCCGCCCCCGGGTGGGGCGCTGTTGCAGCCGACCCCGCGCCCGGACAAGCGACCGTGGGGCCTTTGTCACCCCGCGAAGCGCTCGACTCGTTCGTCGCGGAGCCAGGGCTGCGGGTGGAGCTTGTCGCGGCCGAGCCCTTGGTCGATAGTCCTGTGGCGATGGCTTTCGACGAGCGGGGCCGGCTGTATGTGGCCGAGAATCGCGGTTATCCGCAAGGTCCCCCCGCGGGCGAAGCGCCAGTCGGCCGAATCGCGCTGCTCGAAGATACCGATGGCGACGGACGCTATGAAAAGCGAACCGACTTCGCCACCGGGTTGACGTTTCCCAACGGAGTCATGCCGTGGCGCGGTGGGCTCATCGTGACGTGCGCACCCGACATTCTCTACCTCCGTGACAATGATGGTGATGGCAAAGCCGACGAGCGCACCGTCTGGTTGACCGGCTTCGCCACGACGGGCAGCACGCAGCTGCGCGTCAGTCATCCGACACTCGGTGTCGATAATTGGATTTATGTCACCAGCGGGTTGACGGGCGGAAACGTGACGTGCCCAACACATCCTGAACGGCCGGCCCTGCGATTCGGCCGCACCGATTTTCGTTTTCGCCCCGACCTGAGCGCTTACGAGACTTGCGACGGAGGTGGTCAATACGGGCTGAGCTTTGACGATAATGGTCAGCGGTTCGTTTGCTACAACCGTGTGCAAGTCCAACATGTCGTGCTGCCGAGCCGTTACTTGCGCAGGAATTCGCACCTGGCATTTGCCGATACCCTGGAAAATTGCCCCGTTGATGTAGCGCCTGAACCGCTGCAGGGTCACGGCCAGGGAGCGCGGTTGTATCCCCTGAGCACCAACGTTACCACGGCCGACTCGCACGCCGGAACTTTCACCGCCGCCTGTGGAACTTTTGTGTGGCGCGGAGGAAATTTGCCGGCCGCCTACGACGGGGGCGTATTCTCCTGCGATCCGACCGGAAACCTGGTTCACTTCGACCGCCTCGAACAGTGCGGCGCGACGTTTCGTGCCTTACCAGCGCGACCGGGACAGGAATTCCTCGCATCGCCGGATAATTGGTTTCGCCCGGTATTCCTCTCCAGCGGTCCGGACGAGGCCTTGTATGTTTGCGACATGTACCGACAGACGATCGAACATCCGGATTATCTGCCGGAAGAGATCCGCAAACGCACTGACTTCCGTGGGCGCGGGCTGGGACGCATCTGGCGGATTGTGAGCGATCAGCGTACGCCACAAGATCTGCAACGTCAGCGACAATTGACGATTCATAATGCTGGGAACTCGGAAGCAATTGCGCAGTTACTAAAAAGCAGCGGCAGCTTCTCGCGCGATCTTGGTCATCGGCTTTTGCTCGAAAGCGGGACGATCGACACGGCCGACCTGAGACGCCTACTTCAGCAAGACGATCTGCCGACCGCATCCAAAGTCGTGCTGTTACACTTGCTGGCGGCCCGCGAAGCAGCCGACGAGGAGCTGCTTCTGAGTGCGCTGCGGGATGAACATGCGGCGATTCGGCGAGAGGCGCTGCTGTTGGCCGAACCGCGGCTGGCGAAATCCGCGGCGCTCGCCCAAGCGGTCTTGCCGCTGGCGGCCGACGGCGATCCACAAGTGCGATTTCAGTGGGCTTTGACGGCTGGAGAGTTGGCCGACGATCGTGCCGTATCTTCGTTAGTCGACGTGGCCCTGCGCGATGCACCGGACCGATGGGTTCGCGCGGCCGTTTTCAGTTCGCTCGCGGGGAGGGAGCAAACGTTTCTGCAAGGTTTGCTAGCCCAGCCGGTACTCATGGACGGCGATGGCGCGAAACTCTACACGGAATTTGGACGTCTGTGGGGCGCAAGTCAGCCGCCGGCCGCGTGGTCTGGCGGCCTGAGGGCGATACTCGGGGCCGACGACCAACTGGAGCGCCGTGCGGCGCTCATTGCCGGTATGGCCGATGCCTTGCGCCGTGCAGGCGCCGCGAGGCGCGATGGGTCAGTGATACTTCCTCTCTTGGACCAGCGAGCGGACGGGGCGCGTGCGCCATTCCAGGGACTCGTGCAACTGGCAAGCGACGCCGCTGTCGATCAGGCGGCCCCGCCCGAACAGCGGCAATTGGCCGTCGCCATGCTGGCGCAAGCCGGAAATACGAGCGCAGGCGAAACGTTGTTGGCGCTTGTCGACCCACGACAATCGACCGAGATTCAGTCGGCCGCGGTGCGGGCTTTGTACCTGCTGGAAAGCACGGCCGTCACGACCCACCTGCTGTCCGCAGAACGATTTGCGACGTACACGCCCACGGTGCGCGAAGAAGTGCTGGCCGGCGCCTTTGCGAACAAGAACTATTTGCCAGGACTGCTCGCGGCGCTGGAGCAGGGCGACATCCCGCCTGGCGCAATTGCTCCGCTGCGGCGCAAGCAACTGACCGCGCACGACGATCCTGCGATCCGGGAGCGCGCCACAAAGGTCTTCGGCGTCTCGACCGCCGCCCATCGCGGCGCGGTGTACGACGACTATAAATCGGTCCTGGCACTTGCTCCCCATGCCGAGAACGGTCAGGCGGTGTTCCGCAAACATTGTGCGAATTGCCATCGGCTCGATCGCGAGGGTTTTGCCGTCGGCCCTGACCTGTTCGGCGTCCGTAATCAGCCGAAAGAAGCGCTGCTCCTGCATATTCTCATACCCGAACACGAGATAACACAGGGTTTCGCCGCTTACCTGGTCGAAACCAAGGACGGTCGTACGTTGACCGGCTTGTTGGCAAGCGAGACGCCCGTCAGCGTCACTTTGCGGCAACCACTGGGCAAAGAAGAAACAATTCTGCGCAGCGATATCGAGCAACTTGTGTCGAGTCCTTTGTCGCTCATGCCGCAAGAGTTCGAAAAAGCCATGAGTCGGCAGGAGCTCGCCGATTTGGTTTCCTATTTGAAAGGAGAGCGGCCCATGCCGGCCGCTTCGCAATAAAGCCAAGTCCCTCGTTTTAGGAGTCGCCACCATGCGTTATGCCATAATCTCACTCTGCGGACTGTGGGCGCTCACCGGAACAGCGAGACTAGCGGCCGCCGAACCATTCAAAGCGGGCTTTGCCGAGCGCGACATTACGCCGGCGATCGGCATGGAACAGCCCGGAGGCTACGGCAAGGCCTATCACACGAAGAAACATGACGACTGCAAGGTGCGAGCCAGCGTCTTTGACGACGGTCGCGAACGAGTGGCCGTGGTGGGAATCGATGCCCTGCTGATTCGCGGCAACCTGGTAGCGAGCGCTCGCCAGCGAATACATGAGCAATGTGGAATTTCGCCCGGCGCGATCATGATCGCTGCATCGCATTCCCATTCGGCCGGGCCGACCGGCATGATCCTGCCAGGCGAATTTGACCATGCGTCGGAATTGGCGAAAACGTTGGCCTACGAGAAATCGTCGATGGCTGACGCGAAGTATCTACAGCAGGTCGAGGAGATGCTGGTCGAGGCCGTGGTCGCCGCCGACAAGAGCCGCGTTCCCGCGCGCTGTGCTGCCGGCTATGGCAGCGAAGACAAGGTCGCTTTCAACCGTCGCTTTCGCATGGCAGGCGGCTTGACCATGACTCACCCAGGGCAGGGAAATCCCGACATTCAAGAACCAGCCGGCCCGACCGATCCGCAGGTGGGTGTACTGGGCGCCTGGGATCTCGAAGGAAAATTCCTCGGCTGCGTGGTGAACTTTTGCTGTCACGCTACGACAGGGCCGGGCGGAATCTCGGCGGACTACATCTACTACATCGAAAAGACCATTCGAGGATTGTTGGGGCAGGAAGCGGTGGTGGTGTTTGTGCCGGGCATGGCCGGAGATGTCACCCAGGTCAACAATCGCTCTCCCTTTCAGATTAAGCAATCCGGCGAAGTTGCCGCGCGCTTCGTCGGCGGGCGCGTGGGAGCCGAAGCACTCAAAGTGTTGTTGGCCTTGGAGCAAGGGGCCGGAGATCTGGCGCCTGTCGCACACGCTGCGAAAGTGTTGGAAATCCCCCGCCGCAAACCCAAGCCTGAGCGGCTGGCACGCTGCCTGCAGATCGTGGCACGCAATCCTTCAGAGGTCGATCCGACGGAATGGACCTTTGCCAAGGAAATTGTCTTGCTCGATGCGCGGTTGGCGCGTGAACCGATTGCCAAGGTCGAGGTTCAGGCCTTGCAAATCGGACCGGCGATTTTTCTTTCGTGCCCGGCGGAATACTTTTGCCAGTATGGTTTGGACATCAAGCAGGGAAGCAAGTTCCCCTACACTTTTCCTGTGTTACTGGCGAACGATTGTGTCGGCTATGTGCCCACGGAGGAAGCACTTGGACCGCACGGCGGCGGCTACGAGACGCGCCTCACGAGCTACAGCAATTTGGTGCCCAGCGCTGGCAAGCTGATTGCGGAGACGGCTGTCGAGTTGGCCAGTGAGCTGAAGCCTGGCACACCGCCGCAGCCTTTGGCGCTGCCGCCGTTTACGGGCAAACCGTGGGCCTACGGCAACCTGCCCCCCGAGTTGGACTGATCGTGCAGCGCGATTTGCACCACGCACAAACGATTTACTTGACATAACGGGAAGTAGAACTACCGTTGTGTATATGCCCAGGAAATATGTCCGCCGCCGAAATTTCAGCGAACAGTTGCGTCGTGCCATTCACGGCTGTGGCCTGACCCGCTACCAGATTTCCAAGCGTACGGGAATCAGCGAAGCGACTTTGTCTCGCTTTATGTCGGGGCAGCGCGGCCTGACTCTCAAGGCCGTCGACAAGCTGGCCGATCTGCTGGAGTGGAAACTCGAAAGTAAAGGGCGCCGCCGCCCGCCGGGTTTTCTCGACGCTCCACGGGCCAAGGCTCCGGCCAAGCGTCATCGCACCGAAAAGCAGCCACAGCAGCAGTAAGTGCGCCCAGGGTGTTCGATGGCAGCGCTTCCCCAAGGGGGCGGTTGAGCCGAACCCTCCCTTCCGAGAGAATACGGTTCCTTTCGACAGCGCTGCGCCAACCGCGGCGCCGAGCTATGGCGCGACCAGGGACCTCTATTCAATGAACTCGGGCAGCGAGTCGACCCAGCAACGGCTCTTCCTCTTCTACGACGTCGTCAATTCTGTGGGCTGCAAAACGCGCCACGGCAACGTCGCTTATCAAAAGGCGTACCGACAGCTGGACGACGCGTTTCGTGAAATCGTGGCCGGGCTGCCCGGAGCTACGCTGTTGCAGGATTTGGGGGACGGTCGGCTGTGTACCTTCGCCACCAGTAGCGAGGCCGTGCAGGCGGCGCTGAGCCTGCAGTACAGTTTGGCCCACATGCCGTGGGAGATCGAACCCCTGGCCGTGCGTGTGGGAATGCATTTTGGCGAGGTCAACGTCAGTGCCACGGGCAGTTACTCGGGACTGGCGATCGACACGGCCTCGCGCGTCATGAGCCTGGCGTTTCCTAACCAGATCCTGATGACGCGGACTATTTTTGACGATGCCCGGGCCTTTGTGCGGAAGCACCCGCGCGTCAACGGCGTCGAAGTGACTCAGCCCCTGCACTGGGTTTCGCACGGCGAATACCTGTTCAAGGGGCTGGGCGAGCCGCATGAGATATTCGAGGTGTTTGTCGAAGGGATTGGCCCGGGCCAGCCTCCGCCGAACAGCGAAAAAGCACGCCGCGCCGATGCGGACGATTTATCGTGGCGCCCCAAGGCTGGCGAACCAATTCCTTATCGCACGCCTACCTGGACGTTGAAGCAACCGCTGGGGGCAGGAAGTTTTGGCGACGTGTGGGTGGCGGAACGAGGCGCGGCGCAAAACGTGTTCAAGTTCTGCTTCGACCCCGAGCGCCTGGCGGCGCTGCGGAACGAAGTCGAGCTGTTCGACCGCATGCACAATATGCTGGGGGATCGTACAGACATCCAGCACGTGCTCGACTATCACTTCGAAAACGCCCCGCCGTACTACGTGCAATACGAATACGCTGGCGGCGGCTCGCTGGTCGACTGGTTCAAGTCACAAGGGGGCGTCACGCAGGTACCGCTGGCCACGCGCCTGGATATTGTTCGACAGGTGGCCCTGGCACTCGACGCCGCACACTCGGCCGGCGTCTTGCACCTCGACGTCAAGCCGGCCAATGTCTTGATGCGCCAAGACGCGCAAGGCTCCTGGCGCACGGTGCTTGCCGACTTCGGCATGGGC
>CAMFLN010000025.1 GCA_945957305.1 uncultured Planctomycetaceae bacterium
CGCTGGTCGCGCAGGCGCGCCATGTGTTCGGCTGGACCAGCCTGGCGCCAGAAGACATCAAGGGCTTCTGGAGCTTTAACGAGTCGACCAATCCCTACCGCTTGTCCGTGTTGGCCGCTTATGCCGCGCTGTGTGCCAGCTTCGCTCTGTGGCCCGCACCGAAGAACTTGGGCACGCTGCTGAGCTGCTCGGCCGCCGTCATGCTGGGCACGCAATTCTGGCAGCCGCAGGAGGGAGGCCTGTACATGGGCTGGTACCTGCCCCTCTTGCTACTGACGATCTTCCGGCCAAACCTCGAGGATCGCGTGGCGTTGACCGTGCTCGGAGATGGCTGGTTGTCTTATCGCAAGCGTCCTAACGTGATTCGCGCGGCTTAGGTTGACTCGCGCCGCGTAGTTTCACGAGGAAAGCGTGCTGGGGCTGACGCCGATATCGACGATCGAGCAGGCCATAATCACGTTCAGCCCTAATTGCTCGGCCCTTTCCAGTACTTCAGGGCTTTCGGTACCCGGATTCAGCCATAACTCGTCGCACCCCTTCGTGGCGATTTCGTCGAGCATTCCGACTAACACCGGGGGCGGCAAGTACACGCTGATGCGATTCAGCCGCTCGGCGGGGACCTCGGCCAAGGTTGTCGCGACGGCCAAGCCTTCGATCTGGCCGCCTCTAGGATTGACCGGGTAGACGTCATAGCCCTGTTGCAGATAGGCGCGGACGGCTTTGTTGCCGAACTTGCTGCGATCGGGACTGGCCCCCAGAATGGCAATCGTGGGACGAGACATGCGTGGGTTCCTCCGTGCGGATGGCGCCTCGAGGCCGTCGCTGAAAAATCAATCGCGACGCGCGTCAACGCTTTGCGTATTCTTTTGCGTCGCCAGCCAACGCTTCCAGGCCGGGACGTCATAGCCAAAGTTCTGTCCGGTAATGCCGGTCAGGGCATCCAGGACCGCGGGGTTCTGCATTTGCCGCGAGATCACCTGGGGCTGCGGAGCGCCAAAGGACATTGTTCCGCCGCCTCCCCCTTGGAACGTGTTGTTGAAATTGCCCCCCTGAGGCTGAATCGTAAAAGTGTGCGTCGTCACCAGGGCATCGATCAGCGGGCGCGTCGAATTGGCGTCCTTCATGCGCCCTAGCGCCACCCCAGCCCGATTGACCATTACGTTGTCCTTGGCCCGCAAACGCTTGATGTACAGGGCCGTGGCGCCGGTATTGGTCTGCTTTTCGATATAGTCGAGGCAACTCAGCCGGATCTCGTCGTCGGCGTCGTCCACCGAGCACAGGATCAGCACTTGCCAGGCATCGGGAGAACCGATCCGCGCCAGCGTTTCGATATACATCTTGCGGATCGCTTCGTTGCTTTCGTCTTGCAGGTTCTTGTGCAGTGCGGCCACGGCCTGGGGGTCGTTGATACGCTGAATCTGCACCTGCGCCTCTTGGGCGCGGTCACTGTCGAGCCAGCGACGCCACATGCCGATCTTCTTGAACCATTCCTTGCGGACTTTGTCGTCTCCCCGCTTGCGTTTGATCTCTTCGATTTGCTGGGGAACACGGAACCGGCCTGAATCGTCCTTGACCATGCCGCGATCCTGGAAGATCTCGTCCCGCGTCTTCCATTCCCCCTCGACCTTTTGATAGCCCAAGCCCAGGCGCGCCTTCTGATGATCGGGATCGAGCTCGATGACCCGTTCCAAATGTTTGACACGCTGTTCGGTCAATTGACGCTCGCGACACCATTCAGCCAAGGTCCATTGCCCCTCGACGGTGTCCGGATACTGTGGGCGGAGCTTGATGTACTGAACTTCGGCGGGCTTGGCGCGTTTCACGTCGGTAACCTGCGCGCGCGCCAGCGTCACCGTGCCGCCCGCGGTACGAATGACGTACTTGGTGCGCGGATTCTCCACGGTGTTGGCCAGTTCCCCCTCGATCTGCCCGCCATTGGCGAGCATGAACGTATCGGCGCGGCCCTCTGCGACAGCGGCCAGCACAAGCCCGCAAATAAATAGGCGGAAGAATGGTTTCATGGCTGCCTCGGGCCACTCAAGTTCCGATCCGCGGGGCACGGGGTTAGAATCAGTGCGCTCTGCTAAATTAAGTATACGGACGCGCCGTTTTAGGTCGCAATGAGTTCCCCTGCCGAGGAGCGGTTTTTCCGACTTTTCCGGCTGCGACTCCCCCCATGGACAGGCCGGATCGATCATGAGCGAAAGTGTTTCTCAGCATCGGTCCCAAGCGCCGACAGCCCTGCGTTGTGCCGTGATTACGGTTAGCGACACCCGCACGCCCGACACAGATACCGGGGGCCGGCTGCTCAGCGAAAAGCTGGAATCCGCGGGTCAGCAGGTGATCCATCGCGAGATCATTCCGGACGATCCGCAACGGATGCGTGATTTAGTGCGCGCCCTTGCCGGCCGCGACGATCTGGATGCCATCCTGCTGACCGGGGGAACCGGGATCAGCAGCCGCGACCAGACGTTTGAGACGATCTCGGCCTTGCTTACCAAACCCTTGCCGGGATACGGCGAATTGTTTCGCATGCTCAGCTTTCAAGAGATCGGCGCCGCAGCGATGCTCAGCCGTGCGGTGGGGGGGCTCATCGATCGCACTGTCGTGTTGACGATGCCTGGTTCGCCCAATGGCGTGCGCCTGGCCATGGACAAAGTGATCCTGCCAGAGCTGGGGCACCTGGTGCGCGAGGCACGTCGCTAGGCGCGTCACGGCACCGCAGCGATTTGCCGCCGCGCTGGCGACAATCGCGCGCTGCTTGGACAGTCAATCAAAACAGCCGGTTGTAACCATTGAGGGCCGCGACGCGATACGCTTCGGCCATCGTTGGATAGTTGAACGTGGTGTTGATGAAGTACAAGAGCGAGTTGGCGTCTCCCGGTTGCGACATGATCGCTTGACCAATGTGGATAATCTCGGACGCGCTTGAGCCGAAGCAGTGCACGCCCAGGATCTGCAGCGTTTCGCGGTGAAACAGGATTTTCAGCATGCCCACCTGCCGCCCCGTGATTTGCGCCCGGGCCAGGTGCTTGAACAGCGAATGCCCGATCTCGTAAGGGACCTTGTCGGCCGTGAGTTCGCGCTCGGTACGGCCGATCGAGCTGATTTCAGGACTGGTGTAAATGCCGGTGGGAATATCGCGAATCAGCGCGCACTCGTCGTGGCCGGTGATGATGTGCGTGGCGGCAAAACGCCCCTGTACGTAGGCGGCGCTGGCGAGCGAAGGGAAACCGATCACGTCCCCCACGGCATAAATGTGCGGCACCGCGGTTTGGAAATGTTCGTTGACGTCCAACTGGCCCCGTTGGTTGGGCTGCACGCCAATTTCCTCGAGCCCCAGGTTCGCGGCCTGGCCCGTACGGCCATTGGCCCACAACAAGATGTCGGTCTTTAATTGCTTGCCGCTCTTGAGGTGCAGGATCACACCATCGTCCCGCGGTTCGACTTTTTCGTACTGTTCGTCGTGCCGGATCAGCACGCCCAGGTCCCGCATGTGATAGGCCATGGCGTCGATGATTTCGTCATCGAGAAACTCGAGTAGCTTCGACCGCGTGTTGATGAGGTTGATCTTGATGCCCAAGTTGCGAAACATCGACGTATATTCACAGCCGACCACGCCGGCGCCGTAGATCGTCATCGATTGCGGCGTGTAATCCAGGTCGAGAATCGTGTCGCTGTCGAAAATGCGCGGATGGCCAAAATCGACGTCCGGCGGCCGGTAAGGACGCGAGCCGGTAGCGATCACGAAGGCGTTGGCGGTGAGCTTCTGCTTCACGCCCGTCCCGTCGGCAACTTCGACCGTGTGCGCGTCGAGAAAGGCCGCGCGGCCGCTGAAGATGGGCACGTGGTTCCGCTCGTAGAAACCGGTCCGCATTTCGACCTGCTGTTCGATGACACGTTGGGCCGACCGCCGCAATTCCGCGACCGAGAAGTGCATCTGCACGCCGCAATCACGAAACAGCGGATTGCGATTCACCTCGGTCATCTGGTAGATCGCATAACGCAGGGCCTTGCTTGGGATGGTCCCCCAATGAGTGCAGCCGCCGCCGACGCGGTTGAACTGCTCGACTACGGCCACACGCTTATTATGCTTGACGGCCTGCATCGCGGCCCCTTCGCCGCCAGGGCCGCTACCGATTACAACAACATCGAAATGAAGATGGCTCATCAGGTCCTCGCCGCTTCTCAGAAATCAAAAATAACCAGCAATCCGTTGTCGCACGGGTGATTCTCTCGAGAGAGATATCGTAGCGCGGTGGGCGGCCGCGCATCCCTTCCATGGGTCGGTGGGCGAGTGCATGAGGCCCGATTCTAATCGGATCGGCCGGTTACGACCAAGGGGGCAGAGTCAAACCGTGGAATACCCGGGCGTGCCGGTGCCTCGACGAATGGGCGATACTCTTCGTTCGCAAATCGTCAACGGCGACCCTCAGTCGGCGGCGGTGGGGCGTCCGGCGGCGCGGTTTGCCCCAACCAGCGGCGGACCGTATTCCAGCCTTGCCCCAGCAGCTTGCCAGAAAGCAAGTCGTCGGTGATCGTACTTTTATCGGTCGAGAAATTGTTCCAGACGGCTTCGATGTAGGGAGCGCTGGTCTCGCGCAGCGCGGCATAGAGGCCCCGCGCGCGGATGTCGGCCAGTGCCGTTTCGTAATGGTCGATCACATGTCGATCAAACAACCGGCCCGCCACGCGCACGCCAGACAGCGCCCCGCGCGCGACGGTGTGCAGCTGAGACAGCGTGTACAACGTCATCGCCCCCGAGACGGCCAAGGGGCTGACGGCCTCGCGGGCTGCAATCTCGCGCATCTCGCCCCATACCCGGGCGATCTCGGCTTGAGGTATGACGCTCGCTGGATCGATCGAGCGCAGCGCTTCGCGCGTTTGGTCGATCGTTTCCCGCAGACCGGTGACCGACAGCGGCGGAGTATTGAAAGCGTCGGCGGTCTGGTTCGAAGCGTTGGCCACCGCGGTTAATAGGTCGTCGATATGATGGATCGAACTTTGTTCGTCGATCACGCCGTCGCGTTTCAATTCGTCGGCCAGTTCGACCAGATAAGCTTGCGAACCGTAGGCAAGGTCGCACACGGCCGCCAGCAAGAACGCGGGCGAAAGGTGGAAGGTGGCGAGGTGGGCCATGTCGATGAAATTGCCCACCGCCTTGCGAGCGACAAAGTTTTCGATGTTGTTGCTTTCGGCAGGCTTGTCGGGACGTGCCGTGCCGCCGACATCCTCGGCCAGGAAGTCGAGCATCTGCCGCATCATGACCGAATAGCTTTTGGAATTCTGGAACGCCTGCGGAACCAATAGCGCCGCCGACTCGCGCGCTGCACCGGCCACCACGGCGCTGCCGGACCGCAACGCGCGCTCCGGCAGCGACAGCGTGTAGCGCAAATAACGGGCGATGGCCGCATAGCCAGGATCCGCCGGTGAGCCGGCATCGCAGCCTTGGTCACGTCCGGATGTGCGTTGGTGATCCATCGCGGTTTCCCACGGCGAGTTAAATGCTGCAGCAAGAGTCAGTCTTGCACGTATTATATTCAATGCCGTGGGATGACTCGCAAGGCGAAGAGTGCTGCGTGGCCCGGCTTAGTCACAAGGGGAACATGATGCCCAACGGAACGAATGCCGTGGCTGATTATCTCGCGTCATTGCCCGCCGACCGGCGCGAGGCGATTGCCGCCGTGCGGCGGGCGATTTTAAAGAAGCTTGATCGCGATTTCGCAGAGGGGATGCTGTACGGGATGATTGCCTACTATGTGCCGCATCGGCTTTATCCCGCCGGTTATCACTGCGATCCAACGAAGCCGCTGATGTTTGCGGCGCTCGCTTCGCAAAAGAACTACATGTCGTTGCACATGATGAGTCTTTATGGCAGCGGCGAGCAGTTGGCCTGGTTCAAGCAGGCCTGGGCCAAGGCCGGCAAGAAACTCGACATGGGCAAGTCGTGCGTCCGTTTCAAGAAACTGGATGACGTCGCTCTGAATGTGATCAGTGAGGCAGTGGGACGTGTCTCGGCGAGGACGTACATCGAACGGTGTGAGGCCCTACTAAAAGGCAACACCAAAGACAGTCGTTCAGGCAAGAGATTGCCCGCGAAGAAGGTCGCCAAGAAAGCAGCGAAACCACTGAGCCGCCGTGGCAAGGCCCAGGGCGGGTAGCGTTCAAGGAGCGCTTAATCTGCCTTCGAAACAGGCCACGGCAGCGGCTGCAACCGTGCCGCCACGCGTTCAGTTTTCAGGGCTGAATTCACGGCAACACGCTAAATCAAAATCATCACGGCTATCGCCGCCAGCACTCCGGCGAGACAGTAGGCGGGCCACATGGGAGTCCTCGACTTTCTATTGCTGCGGCAATGATCGGGTTTTGCCGGCCCCTCGCCGGCATTTATGGGCAAACAGTACGCAAGCCGTGTGCCAAGTGCGGAACGCTTCCCTGACCAGCAATCCCAAATGCCTACGGCGACGCATTCTTCGCAATATTCCCGTCGTCGTCGAGGCAACTACCCTTCGGTCGGCGGAGCACTCGCACGCACCCCGGCGTTGCCAAAACGAGACATTGTCGCAGAGTGAGACGTGGCGTCTTATCGACGAGACGAAATCGACCGTGCTGCTGCCCTGATCTTTGGCGGCTACGGCTGGAGAGGCAGCTTTGCGGGCAGGCCACCCCAGACGACCTGGTCCTGTCGCCCCTCGTAGCCCGCCAGATTCTCGACAGGGTTGTCGACGATGCTGCCCAGGATCATCACCCGGTCATGGACATTGATCGCCGGTTGCGCGGGCCGCCAACTGATGACGGTGACGACCTTCGGCAGGCCGAAGAGCACGACTTTCATCGCGTGCAGACTGCCAACCTGTGACATTTCCTGGACGGTGCCGGCCAGGGCAATGCCTGGATTCGGATGGCGATTGTGTTCGAGTTGAAATCCGGCCAGGCGGCCGACAGCTTCCGCAGCCTTGGGATCGGAACCGACATTGGCAATCAAGGTTTGCAACGTCTCGCGCTGGCTCCAGCTGTTGCCATCACCCTTGGAGACAAACGTGACGACCTCGGCCAGGTGGCAGAGCTGTGAGTACAACTCCGGCGTGATCTTGGCAATCGGTCGGCCGCCGCAAACATCGCACTGCACGCGGCGATTGGCAATCGGCTCGGCCCGGGCGCCTTTGCCATCCCGCGCCAGCACCGAGCTGCGTTGCACATAACCCTCGCCGTTGCAGGCGGGGCAACGCAGAGAGGCGGTCACTTCATTGATTGCCAGCGACAGGTCTTCGCCCGAGTAGGCCGTGAAGTGGCGGGGACCGCTGTTGAGCGGTTGCGTGGCATGATTCGGCATCTCGCCCAGCAGAGGCGGCGGTTGGTCCGCCGGTGCAGACGCACGTGGCCCGGGCGCCGGGCCAGCATCAGCAGGCACCTCATGTGTCTCGCCGAGAGGCGGGTCGACGGACGTCGAGGTGAACGGGGGCGGCGGGGCCGCAGCCGCGGGAGCAAACGGAGGCGCCTCGCTGTTGGGTTCCGCAGGTGGCGCCTCGGGCATTGTTCCGATCCCGCCAGCGTCGCCATTCAAACCGCCTGCTGGGGGAGGCTCCGGCTCGTTAAGCAACTGGCCCAAGCCGCGGTCGTTGCGCGGTTCCTCATCTTTGGCTTTTGGCCAAAAAGGCAAGTCTATCGGTGCGGTCGCCCAGGCCGGCAATTTGTCGGCAACTTCCAGAAAATCGTATTGCGGTCCGCCCAAGCGCAACAGCCCGACATATCCCAAGGACAGACCAATCAGGCCTCCGCCGACGATGCCGATCAACTGCGAGAGGACGCCCGACTGTTTCTTGCGCGGGCGCGGCGCGGCATGCGATTCATCGTCGAATTGGGCGATGCCGGCCCCGGGCGCATGACGCGGGGCTGCGCCCAGTCCCGCAATCGGCCGTTCGACCGGCAAGGCCTCGGGCGGGGCAAGAATGCTTGTCGCCAGCACGTCCTGCACCCGGAATTGCGCATGGCACAACGGGCAGCGCATCTGATCGTGGGGCTGAGCAAAGCCCGGGATCAAGATGTCGCCGTGGCAGGCGGCGCAAGACGAAATGCGGGACATGCGAAACTCCGGCACAGACCATATCCATCGTCAGTTTATCAGCGTCAGGCAATTTTCTCCTATAGCAGCGATGTCGACGGCGACCTGACAAACCAGCGAGGTTTGGGAAGACCGAGAAAGCCTCCTCGGACACTGCTAGCAAGGGCGGTTGCCTAAGTGGCGCGCGAGAGTAGGTCGATGAAAGGTACTGCCCGCTGCCGGCCGCTCGCTGCCACTATTCAAGCAATGATTTGCTCGATGGGCTTGCCGAGCTCCATGTCGAGCCGCTTACGCCCTGGCACGGCGAGTCGGCGCGGGTCGAGCCCGAGCTGGTGCAGGACGGTGGCATGAACGTCGGTGACGTAATGTCGGTCTTCGACGGCATGAAAGCCCAACTCGTCGGTCGCGCCGTGGACGATGCCCCCTTTGATGCCCCCGCCAGCCATCCAGACCGAGAAACCATAAGGGTGATGGTCCCGGCCGTCCGATTTTTCCGCTCCCGGTGTGCGGCCAAACTCGGTGCCCCAGACGACAATCGTCTCGTCCCACAGACCGCGTTGTTTCAAGTCGCGCAGCAGGGCGGCAATCGGCTGATCGACCTGCGCGCTGTGTTTCGTGTGATTCTCGCGCAGCTTGGTATGAGCGTCCCAGACGCTGCTGGCCCCGTCGCCGTGATAGACCTGGACGAAGCGCACGCCACGTTCGACCAGCCGTCGCGCGGCGAGACAGCGCTGCCCGAACGACTTCGTCACTTCGTTATCCAATCCATATTGTCGATGCGTCGCCGCCGTCTCATCATCGAACCGCAGAACCTCGGGCACGGACGTCTGCAGGCGGAAGGCTAATTCGTAGGAGCGAATCCGGGCGCGCAAGACCGCATCGTCGGGGTATTGCTCGGCAGAAAGCGCGTGCAAGCGCGAGAGCAAGCCAAACTTTTGCTCCTGCTCTTCGCGGAACACCGTTTCGCCAGGTGTGCCGAAATCCAGGGGGGCTTGTGGGTCAACTTTCAGCTGCACGCCGTTGTAGTCCGGACCGAGGTAGCTACCGCCGTGCGCGCCCACGCCGCCGCAACAGGGGCCCGGGGGATCGCCGAGCGCAATAAAGGCCGGCAGGTTGTCGTTCATCGAGCCCAGGCCGTATTTGATCCAAGCGCCCACCGACGGATGCGACCCATCAAAGAAATGATGCCCGGTATGGAACTCATACTGGGCCGCATGGTCGTTGTCCGTCGCCCAGACTGAGCGAATGACCGCCAGATCGTCAACGCAGCTGCCCACGTGCGGCCACCAGTCGCTGACTTCGATGCCGCTTGCTCCGCGCGGGCGATAGCCAACCTGCAAGGGAAAAATTGTCTGGTAGATCTGGCGATTGGCCACGAACTCGCGCACGTTACGTCGGACGAAAGGGTTGGCGACCACGTCGCGATGGGGCGTTTCGTCGATCGTCTTGCCGGCGTAGCGGTTCAAAGCCGGTTTGGGGTCAAAGCTCTCCAGATGGCTTACCCCCCCGAGCATGAAGAGCCAGATCACGCTCTTGGCACGCGGGGCAAAATGGGGTGGGCTCTCCGATGACGCTGCGGACGGCGGCTCCGCCCCGCGCACGATTCCGTCGCGCGCGAGTAAGGCTCCCAAGGCCAGCCCGGTAAAGCCCAGGCCGCAATCGGCCAAAAAAGAGCGGCGATTGCAGTCATGTCGCACAGTCGGTTCGCGGCGCATCGGCATGATTCAGCAGCTAGGCAGTGTTAGCAAATTCGCGGCGCAACTCGCCCCCAAGGATAACACCGCGAGGGACGGCTGACTACGAAGTTCGTCGGCGTGCGAAATCGCGTTTCTAATCGCATATCGCACGGCTTGGATTTGGACCTAACTTGATCATGCCATGATCGGGAATGGAAAGAGCAGCCGGCGACTGGCGTTTGTGGTGCAATCCGCGTCGAGGTTGGCAAAGCGAACGTACGTTGATTGCAGGAAAACGTCTGGGTTAAAAACCCCAGCCGAGGTGAGGAGAAGAAAAACAAAAAATAACATTGAAACAATGCGCGTCGCTTTGGTAGAATCCGACCCGGTTGATTCCTGTCATAGAGTCCCGTTCGGGGCCCCTGGCACGTGTTGTCACTATTGCGTTTGATCCGACCGAGGGCTCGGTTGGTAGCGTTCGCTTTTTGCGCGGCAGAGTGCGGCAGGGTGTGTGGTTCTGGGGCATGCTTTGTGCGATGACCCTTCGATCCTCTTTCCCATGTGCGTAGGACGCGTATGACCAAGGTGCTGGTCGTCGATGACGAACAGGGATATCGCAGCAGCCTGGATTTCTTTCTCAGCCAGGCAGGCTTCGAAGTGCTGACCGTCGCGGGCTTGGCCGAGGCGGTCGAGCAGGCCCCGGACTTCCGGCCCGATATCTTGGTGGCTGACTGGCTGCTGGAGAAGAAAAAGACGGGGGCCGAACTGGCGCGAGCCTTGCTTCAACAGTTTGCCGACCTCAAGGTCATTCTGATGACCGGCCTGGGGGCTGGCATGGTACGGGAGCAGTTAGGGGATCTCGAAGTGCTGTGCTTGATCGAGAAACCGTTCGAGCCCCGCTCCTTGATCGATGCCGTGCGCGCCGCCGCTGCCGGCGATGAATCGACGCACGGCTCGGTGGGCTCTTAGCCGGTTCTGTGCACCTAAGCCGGATTTCTCTTCTGGCGCTAGGATGTGCTGGGCTGGGCCGGAATTCCCGCGCGGACCGTGCTCGAGCCGGCTTGGGATCTCTTTCACGAAGCGTGCCCCTCCCTCGGGCTATTTCTTTCTCGACGTGGGACCGGCTTTGGCGGCAAAGTGGACACGCATTGTCATTTCTTAATACAATGACGTTCTGCCCGCCTGTATCCTCCCCCCGATATGGAAAGCCTCGCCCCGACGCGTTTTCCGATTTTCCCGCCTGTTCTCGCCTATGCGTTTTTTTGTCGTGACTCGCGCCTTGGTTTGCGTCTGCCTGGTCGGGATCTGCGCGCCCTGGGGAGCCAGCGCGGCGGATAACGATTTCTTTGCGGCGAAATTGCAACCGTTCCTGCAAAAGTATTGCATCGATTGCCATGCCGGCGACGAACCCAAGGCCGACCTGGCCTTCGATCAATTGAAGGACGCGGGAGATATCAGCCGCGAGCGAAATCGTTGGGGGCAGATCGTGGAATATCTTGAGGCGGGAATCATGCCCCCCGACGATATGCCGCAGCCGACGCCCGACGAAATTGCCGAGGTCAACGCCGGCATCGGCATGCAACTGGCCACACTCTCCGGCACGAGCGTGCGCGACCCGGGGCGCGTCACCATTCGGCGGTTGAATCGTGCGGAGTACAACAACACGATTCGCGACCTGATCGGGATTGATTTTGAACCGGCCGCCGACTTCCCGTCGGACGACGTAGGCTACGGCTTTGACAATATCGGCGACGTGTTGTCGTTACCGCCGGTGTTGCTGGAAAAGTATTTGACGGCCGCCGAAAAAATCGCCGCTCAAGCGATCGTCAGCCCTTGGCCCCCCGCGGTCGAGCGGCGTCGCTATGGCAGCGATCAATTGCATTCGACGATTCGCGCCCGCCGGGGGGCGCCCACCAGCCGGCTCAATACCGAGGGCGAAGCCTATGTCGAGCGCGATATTCTCGGCGGTGGCGAATATGTAATTCGCGTTCGGGCGTATGCCGAACAGGCCGGCTTCGAACTCGCTCGCATGGCACTTCGGCTTGACGGAAAGGAACTGCTCAAGGT
>CAMFLN010000026.1 GCA_945957305.1 uncultured Planctomycetaceae bacterium
TATTGAAACGGTCATTCAGAAGTATTTGCGCAACGAGTTTCCTACGATCGAGGCTTATAACCAAGCCGCGGGAGAAGTCGCGGAAGCGTTTCGGGTGCTCGTGGTGGCGAATTTTCCGGCCGGCTTCACC
Source organism: uncultured Planctomycetaceae bacterium (assembly GCA_945957305.1). Lineage (GTDB taxonomy): Bacteria > Planctomycetota > Planctomycetia > Pirellulales > JACPPG01 > JACPPG01. The sequence goes on from CAMFLN010000026.1 coordinate 131, forward strand.
GAGGCCGCAGCCCGCCGGCTGTTGAGCATTGCCGCGAGCGGGCCGCGATGTGGCGTCCAAGTGCTGATCAGTGTCGACAGCAAACTGCCGCCCCTGCCGGGGATCAGCCTGGCGGACCTGCAAAAACACGCCACAGTGTTCACCATCAACAGTGGCGAAGTGATGTGGCAAGAACCGGCATTTAAAGACCTCCCCTTGACGGTTGACGAATTGCCTGTTGAAGAGAGCAAACGCGTGCTGAACATCGTTGGCGCCGCGGCGCACACGGCCAAGCGCGTCGAGGTGCCGTTCGAAGCGATTGCGCCTGCGGACGACGTTTATTGGAAGGCCGACAGCCGTCGCGGCATTGACGTACCGCTTGGTCGCGCCGGTGCGACGCGGTTGCAGCACCTCCGGCTGGGGCAAGGGACATCGCAGCATGTGTTGATTGCCGGAAAAACTGGATCAGGCAAATCGACGTTGTTGCATGCGCTGATCACCAACGCAGCCTTGCGATACAGCCCCGAGGAATTGGAGCTGTATCTCATCGACTTCAAGAAGGGAGTCGAGTTCAAAACCTACGTCACGCATGAATTGCCGCATGCGCGTGTGATTGCGATCGAGAGCGAACGAGAGTTTGGGCTCAGCGTCATGCAGCGGTTGGACGAAGAGATGCGCACTCGCGGCGAACGCTTTCGGCAGGTCGGGGTGCAAGATATCGGCGGCTTCCGCGATGCAGGACACCAATTGCCCCGAATTCTGTTTATCGTCGACGAGTTTCAGGAGTTTTTCGTCGAGGACGACAAGATCGCGCAAGAAGCTTCGTTGCTGCTCGATCGCCTGGTGCGACAAGGACGCGCTTTTGGGATTCATGTTCACTTGGGCTCGCAGACGCTGGGGGGAGCTTACTCGCTCGCCCGCACGACACTTGGACAGATGGCCGTGCGGATCGCGTTGCAATGCAGTGAGGCCGATGCGCATCTCATCCTGAGTGAGGAAAACTCGGCGGCCCGACTGCTCTCGCGTCCGGGGGAGGCGATCTACAACGATGCCAATGGTCTGGTCGAGGGGAATCATCCCTTCCAGGTGGTTTGGCTGCCGGACGATCGCCGCGATGTGTTTCTGGATGAGGTAACTCGGCTGAGTCGTTTGCGCCCCAGGCACGCTCAGCACCAGCAGATCGTCTTCGAGGGGACGCGCCCTGCAGATATGCAGAAGAGCGAGACATTGGCGACGGCGCTTCGCCGAGACCTGTCGAGCACAGGCGGCGAAACTGCGGCGTCGGCGGCAGCCAAGCAGTCGGCCACTAGAGTCTGGCTCGGCGAGCCGCTTGCCATTCAAGAAGCTACCTCCGTCACTTTTACTCGCCGCGGTGGATCAAACTTGCTGCTCATGGGGCAGAACGATGACGCGGCGGCGGGACTGTTGATTGCCTCGATCCTGGGCCTGGCCGCGCAGTTCGCTGCCGTCAGCAGCGGAGGCCAGGCGACTGGGCCGCGATTTGTCATCTTAAACGGCGCGCTGCCCGATCGCGAATATCGCGCTTGTTTCTCGCAATTGGCACATGCCTTGCCTCGGCAGGTGCAGTTGGCTGGCCCTGCGGAAACTCAACAGGTGATGGCGGAGCTCACGGCCGACCTCGAACAACGGCAAGCTGCGGCGACGGAGTTTGCGCCTCGTTTTCTCTTTGTCTTTGATTTACCACGGCTGCGCGATCTGCGGCGGCAAGAGGATGATTTCAGTTTTTCTCGCAGTGCCGAGGAAACACCCCGCCGGCCCGATCAACAATTCGCAGAGATTCTGCGTGAGGGGCCGGCACTCGGCATGCACACCTTTGTGTGGTGCGACTCATTGACGAATTTCCAGCGCATGCTCGAGCGACAGGCGCTGAAGGAGTTCGAGTCGCGAGTGCTACTGCAAATGAGCGCGACTGATTCCAGCATGCTGATGGACACCCCCGCCGCGAGCTCGTTGGGCAAACATCGGGCGCTGTTGCTGCGCGAAGACGAGGGTCGGCTGGAAAAGTTTCGCCCTTTTGCCCCACCGTCAAAACAATGGCTGGCCGAGACATGCGAGCAATTGGCAAACCATCTCGCATCCCTGTCGATTGCTCCCGCTGCGGCGAATCCAGTTCGCTAAGCCGCACCGCGGGTGCATCCCCCGCGCTCTCGGCTCGTGCCTGACCTGCTGTAGCCCGGCCTCCTGTTGCCCGAATGACAGTTGCCCGACTTACTGTTCGAGGGCTTTGAGCGCCTGTTGCGCACCTCGAATGATCAATCCCGTGTCAGACGCGACCCCGATCATGCGAAATCCCTCGTCGCGCCGCTGCCGCGCATTCTCGAGACTCGTGGCCATGATGCCGCAAGGCAGGCGCCGCGCTGCAGCGCGTTTTTGAATCGAGAGTACCATCTCGGCAACGCCCGGCCCTTCCCATTGGCCCAGATGCCCGGCCGATGCGGAGAGATCGGCCGGTCCCACATAGAGGGCGTCGACACCCGGCACGGCCATGATGGCATCGAGCGCTTGGTAAGCGGCGACAGTTTCGATTAGCGGAATGACCATTGTTCGTTGGTTCGCGTCGCGTGTTGACTCGGCAAGGTGCATCGACCAACAGGTGGCTCGTTCGCCCCCGACGCCGCGAATGCCAAGTGGCGGGTACTTGGCAAAGCGCACCGCTTGCGCAACGTCCTCGGGACCGGTGACTTGGGGCACAATGATCCCGGCCGCCCCCAGGTCGAGCACACGTTTGATGAGGCCCTGCTGTATTTCGGCAATGCGGACCAGGGGAGTCGTGCTACTGCCGCGCGTGGCGCGGATGTGTTCGACGATGTCCTTAAAATCGAGATGGCCATGCTCAGCGTCGATGACGACCCAATCGAAACCGAGTGTCGCGGCAATCTCGGTAATCGACGGCGCTTCGAGTGTGACCCACAGCCCCCGCGTCAGCCGATTGGCAGCTAGTTTTTCTTGCAGCGGATTACGCGCGGTGTACATGCAATCAATTCCCGGCAGGAACGCGGAAATACGAACTAGTCGCTGATCAAAGTTTGCACGTCTGTCGGCGAAAGTCCGACGGACTGGGCCGTGGCCGTGATCTGGCTCCAGGTCTTGGCTGGTGCGTCCGTGGTTGTCCGCCGATGTGTTTTTCTCGTGGTTTTCATTCCGTCGACGTCCACTGCTTCCGCTGGTTTACGTGGGTTTGGCTGTACTTTGGCTGTACGGCATTACGCACCTGCCAGCGCTTTCGTCGGTCGTGACCAGAGCATAGCTCCCAGCTTGTCGGCCGCGTCCTGCTGCATTGCCGGCATGACGTGGCTGTAGATGTCCAGCGTGATGTTGATATCAGAATGCCCGAGCCTCTCTTGCATGACCTTCGGATGCACGCCAGCGGCCAGCATGAGCGTTGCCGACGTGTGACGCAAGTCGTGAAACCTGCAATCGGGTAGGCCAGCCGCCGCCAGCAACGGCTTGAACTGGTTCTTATGAAACGCAGCACGGCGGATAGGGCCGCCCAGGGGCGTGCAGAACACGTACGTGCAGCCGGCGAGCCCCGCGGCCATCATCCGCTTGCGATGGTCCGGTAAAGCCTCCACGGCTTCGACAGGCAGTTTAATCAGGCGTCGGCTTTTCTTGGTCTTGGTCTCGGCCAGATACACCTCGCCCTTGAGGTCCACCAGGGTGCGCCGGACCGACACCGTTGCCGCCTTAAGGTCCACATCCTCCCATTGGAGCGCTGACAACTCGCCCAGACGCATCCCCGTTGCCAGGGCGAGTACATAAAGGGCGTAGAGACGGTCGTCAGTGGCAGCCTGCAGCAGCTTGGCGGATTGCTCCGTTGTAAGGGGCGCAATCTCGCGCCGGTCGATTCTGGGAGCCGTTACGGCGTCGCAGACGTTGCGGAGCGTGATACCCCATTTGACGGCCAGCTTGAACGCTCGCCGCAGCGTGATGTGCACGAGACGGAGAACGTAGCATGACCGTCCCAGGCGTTCGAGTTCGGTATACAACCCTTGAACGTGCGCCGGCGTCAACTTCTGAAGTGGGAGTCCGCCGATAAGCGGATTGATATGCAGCCGGATCGTTCCCTCGTAGCTGGTGTACGTCGTCGCCCTGATTGCTGACTTGGTCGTGGCCAGCCATCTGTCGAGAAACTCTCCCACGGTCAACTTGCCAGTTTCCGCCAGTGAGCCGTCGAGTTTCTTCGACTGCAACTCGGTGAGCTTGTCCTGCACTTCCTTTTTCGTCCACCCGTAGACGGTGCGGCGGACGCGCTTTCCTTGGCCGTTGTAGCCGACGGTGATTACCGCTTCCCAGCGCCCGTTGGAACGTTGGAAGATAGAGCCCTCGCCATTGCCGCGGCGTTTTGTCGAACGGGCTTTAGTTGCCATCTTTGGTTTATCAGCCATTCCTGCACCTCCAAAAGTTGGCCCCCGTCGCGCCAGCCGTGACCAGCGCGACGGGGGCAGGACCGGTTACGCGCTGACCGCAAACTTCGCAACTTCTGCCGCGGTCGGTGTGACGATCCGCATGGGCTGAGTTACTGTCCGCTCGATCTCGCCGCGGCCTGGGTTAATCGTACGTAGCGCGACATTTACGTTTTCCAGTGGCTCGCCCAGTTCGAAGACGACCCACCACGTCGCGCGTTCGTTGTCGTCATGCGGGGCTGCGGCATTCAGCCGCGCTGCGTCGGCGAAAGCCTGCTCGCGCGTCCGCGGGATGTCCTCATCGCATTCAGGTCCACTTGGGCTGGCCTCGAATTCCACCGGGATGTCGAGGGCGTGGGCGGGCCCAGGAAGGACGCTCCGTGCTTGCCGCCACTGTTCATCGCGCGCTTCCCGCTCTTCCTCCGACTCGCCCATGACAAACGGATGAGGCACGGTCCAGCTGACGTCTACCAGAATGAACCGCGCTGCCGACTTTAGCGGAACGAATCGCATCCGGCGCCGACCGTCCGGCTCATAAGTTATGCCGTCATCAACCACGATACCGGTCGCAACGGTGCCTCCGACAAACTTTGTCAGAGTGGCGTCGAAATACTCAAGGGATGCTTGCCCGTTGGGGCGAGTGCGGCGCAAGCTTTTAGCAGGACGAACCTGGGGTTTCGAGACGGTTGCCATCGGGGGCCACCTTTCCAGCGCTGCCAGAGCGGCGAGCGCAACAAACAGTCCCGTTCCGTGGACTCGCTGTCAGGCGGTGCTTAGGCCGCCTTGCGGGCCTTGAGCGCGCGAACGCTCTCTTGGCTGGCGCGCAAGCGCACGGAACGGGACTCTTTTTTCTAAGCATGAGTTTGACTCTAAGCATGTGCCGCGATTGAGTCCGCGGCGAACTTTGACGGGAGCATTTTGCCCCAGACACCCCCCACTTGTCAAACAAAACGCCAGGTTAGGCACGCTCTTTCTGGTTTCTTTTATTGCCGCCAGCTACGATGTGGCGAATCCATTCGCTCTAGGGCAGCATTTCAAAAGGGGCAGCTAATGATCCGTACGACAGCGCTCGCGTTCTTCTCGGGCTGTCTCCTCTGTGTAGGTGCCGGGCACGCATCGGCCGTCCCGATTGCACACTTTGTGTTCGATGACTCTAATTTCCGCCCGGCTCATCGCGACCTCACCTACCTCGGCAAGGATGTAGGGATCACCTTTGACACGCTAAACATCAAGCCAGCTCCACCAAATCGAATCCTCATTAGCATGGAGCATGTGGATACGCACACTGACTTGGCGACTTTCGAAATTGTGATGCGTGATCCGCCGCTACAAGTTGGCACCTTTGTTGGGTCATCGTCCCCCATCGGCGTGTCTCCGAATTTACTATTCGCCTACGACCATTTCGCCGAATCCAACTTTACGGCCGACTTTACCATCTCGCGATACGAGTATTCCGGCACCTATCCCAATTGGGTCTTGCAGCGATTCGAAGCTACATTCACTCTCCATCGCGGCACGCGAGATGTCCCCGGATCGATTTCGTACAACGCCGTCCCCGAGCCCTCGACGCTCGCCCTCGCGGCGATTGGCGTTATCGGGTTGTTCGCCGTTCGTCGTCGTCACGCCGCGCTGTAGAATTGGGTTATGAAATCCTTATGGGCCGCAGCAGCACTTTTGGTCCGGCGACTTTGGAAGGCGTGGATCGTCGAGCCGCTGCTGGGGCCTTCCCTTCCGCGCCGCCCGGACAAGCCATGACCGGCGGATGATTTGAGTCCTATTGGACTCATTACGACCGCACAGCTTCGCGTCTCCCGCGTCCGAACCGCTTGCCATGAGTCGGAACACGTCCGCCGCTCCCATGCGTTAAAACGGCTCTGCGGCGTTCGCGCTTCATCACAGCTTCAGCTTGGCGAAGGGCAGCTCGGGGTAGCCGATGTACGGTATGTACCGCGGCTCCTGTGACGTTTTCGGCAGCGGCTGACCGTCGAAATCTAGCATCGCCGGCACGTCGGAAAAACTGCCATCCTGGTTGCGAATTGCTTCTTGGGCGACGCGGCCGTCAATGATGTCAGTAGGACTTAGCTCGCGCCCGTTGGCATCCTTCGCCCCAGGGAAGAGCAAGCGAAAATAGCCGCGGTTGAGCATATTGAATCGCCAGGTGCCTCGCATCACGATTTCGAAGTGCACTTCGCAATAAGGAACTTGCACGCCGTCAGCGCGCACCCACCACTGAAGGGCGCCGCTGATCGGTTCGAGTTTGGCTGTGTAGGGCTCGATCATGATGTCGAGCGCGGGCTTTTTGATGCGCACGGTATCGCTGTTCACCGCATCCCGGTATTCGCTCGCTAGCTTGCTCGGGAACGTCTTCATGAATTTTGTAATCCGCAGGAGGGCGCGGGAATCGTCCATTTCAGCAGGCGGGTCGAAGACGGTGCCAGCCGCGTTGACCGGCGGCCCAACCACACCCATTTGCCGCACCTTGGGAATTAAATTTTCCGCAAGCGTCGCTTTTTCGAGCGGCTTAGTGTACTTAACCCCGACCCACTCCCAGCGGTCGCGCCAGTCGAGCGGGTTGTCGCTGGGCTTTCCGTCGTCGTCGCGATTTTTGGCGTCATCTTTGTTGTCTTGGCCGTCGGGAGTCTCGTATTGGACCTCCACGTCCCACACGAGTCGCGTCCCCTCTACACGCGCCGCTCGCTTAGTCTTACAAACTGCCAGCGGGTCGACGGTATTTCCTGCGATATAGAAAGCACCGTAGAACGGAATACCGGGTGCATTCTCGACAACGGTCTGACCGTCGAGGGGATCGTCGACGATGACACGATAGACCGAGCTATAGCTGCGCTTCTTCGATGTCGTGTCGCTCGTCTGGCCCTGAAATCGAAGCATGACGTCCGTAACTGCCATTTAATTTCGCTCCTTCAGATTATCGGCGTGTAACTTGATCGCGTCGCGCGGCTCGACGACGGTTCCCAGCAGTTGTGTCCCCGGTCGCGAGAGCGCATAGCGCGACGCCGCTGGCTCGATATGCTCGATGTGGCTCGACACAAAGAATTCGGGCACGTCGACCAGCTCTAGCGAGAGGTTGCCCTGTTCGGAAACTCCGACCACGCGTAGGCGGACTGGGCCGCCTGTGAATTCAACGCCGATTAATTCGTAGAGCATTTTTCTGGTTCCTGTGGCATCCCCACGACGCGCCCCGAAGGAACGCGCCGCGGGGGTGCTTGTCGAGGCGCAAACCCCTCGGTGCCATAAAAGGGGCGTCGCGCCCCTTACTTCAAACGCTCCCACATGGCATGTACTTCGGCGCCGGTCATCTCTCCGACGTCCGCCAGGCGTCGCGCACATGCCGAGAAAAATTGCCAATGCTGATTGATGATGTCCGTGGCATCCTCATACGAGCCCGCTGCCCACCGGGAAAGCTGCTCGTCGCTGACGTCGCTGCGCAGGCGGTACTCACCACCGGGGCGCTCGCGCTCCGCCTGTTCGAATGCAGCGCGCAGCGCAGCCAGGAGGCTTTCGCGGTCCCCTGCGGCGCAAGGGTCGGTGTAGAAGCCGCTGCGCGTTGCCGCCGTGCCGGCCATTGTGACGATGGCGCGCTTGTGTGCGGGTGGCGGCATTTGCGCGAAGCTATATGAACACAGTCCCTCGCTGTCGCCAGCCCAAAGTCGGTGAACGGTGCCACCCAGCGCAAGTGCGCAAGTCGCATGCCCCGCTTCGTGCTTGGCGATACGCATCTGCGCAATTTCTTTGCGCAAGTCCGCCAGCCGGGCACGCTCAAGGCGGTCTTCGATGTCTTGCACGCGCGGATCGGTCGGTGCCGGTGGCTCGTCCCGCAGCCGGGCAGCACGTGGCACGCCAGCACCGCGCGCCCGCACGACACGCTGGAAGTCTGACAGAATTTTCCCCGCTTCTCCCAGGGAGAACGTCGGCAACGTGGGCGTGCCGTGATAGAAGTTCACGGCATGCTGCCAGGTCGCCGCGTCGCCGCCGAAGGCACGAGCCAACTTGTCGGCGCAGCTTGGTCCATAGCTGAGACCGGCAGGAGCCTCGGTGCCGATGACGCCCAGAATCTGTTGACGTGATATCACTTCGTCACCTCGACTTGTTCGATGTTGAGTGAGGGTAACTTGCGCAGGATCTTCGAAATCGCTTTGCCGATGGTCGCATCGTCAACCGCAGCGAAGCGCAGCTGCTCTAGCTCAATCGTCGCCGCACGTGCCGCTGTGCAAAAGCCGTTGATGCTCTCACGATTGGAAAACCAACGGTCGCCCCGCGACGTGGTCCGCAGCGCGCCGGTGGCATCCTCGACGCGTATGGCCAAGGCGGCAATCGCTTCCCTAATTGCTGCCGGCGCCGTCGCGAGCAGTTCTCGCTCGATGGTTTGGCGGTTCGTCTGCACAACGTGCGCTTCGACGATGCGAGCTGCGTTCAGCTTGTGCATCCGATTGCGCAGGTCGCGCAATTGTTCCTGCAAGGCTTTTTCTTCGGCTTCGAGCTTGCGCACCGGCGCGTCGCTCATCGTGCACTGCTGCAGCTCGTCGACGAGTTTTTGCCGGCGTTCTAGGGTCTCTGACGGTTTCGCTTTTAGTCCGAGCACGTGATCCTCCATGACAAAAAAGTTTTAACTGCTCCACATAGTCAACGGCGTTCCCGAGATGCAACTGAGCCGTCTCGACGTCGCCGATCGCGATGCCACAAGTCGCCAGTTCCAGTTCGCTCGCCAGCAGGTCGACGATGGTCCTCATGATGCTCCCCGCCGGCGCTTGGCTACCGTCGTTTTTCGAGGAGGCTCAACCCGCAGCTTCGCCCGATCGGCAGGGCTTAGCCCGAGCTTCGCTGCTGCCGACGCGAAGTTCTTCCACGCCATCGACAGCTTCACGAAAGTCCTGTAGTCATCGTCGCCGCCGCGAATCTTGTCCTGCATCGAGCGATACATGCCCCACCACTCGCAGGCAGACAGAGCCAGGGCTGAGTCGCCGCCAGAAGCACCGTTAGCCGCGAACTGCCTCGCATGCGTGTCCCATAGCCAGGCAGCGTTTGCGTCAGTGAATTTTGGTCGTTTCAACGCGCCAGCGGGCGTCGGTTCGCCGCCGCCGTGCCGGTCAGCCCGAAACGCACCGTGCAGCTTCAGCGTTGCGGTTGTTTTGCGGGGTCGACCCATTTCTAACCCTGTTTTTTTGCCAAAAAATGTGCGCGCTTAGGCGAGCGGTCTGGAGGGCAAACCTGCTAGGGATTTGACCCACCCACCCCCGTCTCGCGCTGCTGTTCGAGCCATCGCTCCAAGTCGCTCAGCAACCACCGCGGCGTGCCGTTCAACTCCACGGGCTTTGGCATGGCTCCCTCGCTTGCCCAGCGCCTGACTGTGCTGGTGCGCACCGAGAGAGCCTCGGCGGCTCCGACGATGTCCACGGCGAGTACTGGCGGTGTTGTTCGCATAACTGGATTGTCCTGGGGATTGCAAGAGACGATAACGCGACTTTTACTTTATTAGGACGGTTTTTGTGTTTGGCGTTTTCGGCGTCGCGCAACCGATTCACCACTCAGCACCAACCGGTTGCCGAGAGGCTTGTGCCCACATCGCCAGCAGTGCAGGTACCGCACGATGCGTGTGCCACGTCGCTGGCTGCTGTAGACAACCAGGTGGCCGCCGGCGTCGCCGCATTGTGTGCAAGGGTCCCCGGTGTTCATATCACACGCACTCTCTTCGGAACGCAGGGGGCGCCTGACTAACCGCCTGCTGGTGGTCGAGGGAAGGACCCAACGTGACCAGGTAGGCTTGCCACTCAGCTTCCGTCACGCCGCCAAAGACGCACGACCACAACGGGTCCGTCTTGGTCGTCGAGGTGCGCTTGCGGCTGCGTCGCTTGGGCGTCGTGAACAGTGATTGCTGCTTCATGGGAATCCCTCCCCCGCTGGCTTACTTTCCATTGGAATTGCTGGGGCACACTGGCGACGCTTTTTGCGTCGTCGGTGTTTATGACAACGATTTAAAGACAGGAGCGCTTTAAGACAGTAGTTACAGATACAAGAGGATGACCACTTTTCACGGGGGTGATTCCCAGATTTCACGATGCTTGGATGACCAGATTTCACGGTATGTGATGACCAGATTTCACGGTGGCAAAATTCACGCGGATTTCGTCGGCGCGCATTGTTTTGACAAATCGAAAGGCGGGGTTCGGGCGTAGCACGTGGCACCTGCCCTTGTCGTCGTATGCCCGCAGGACGAGCTTGCGGTTTGCGAGTTCCCGTTTCGCCCGCGAGACGCTGATATCGTCCAACCCGGTCTGCGCGACGAGTATCCGAAGCGGAAACCTCCAGCGGTCCGAACCGCCCATGTTCTCGACCTGATCGTCGAAATCCTCCGGGCCGTCGATGTCCTCGAAGCCGATGCCGGCGTTCTGATCGATGGCGGCCTTTAGCTTTAACATCTGAGCGCAGACAATCGATAGCACCGCTCTTGCCGACCACGACAGCTTCTCGCTCGAATGGCAGCACGCCAACTCCGGCAGCACGCCGTACGGGCTCGCCAGGTCCCTTGTCTGCTTCGTCACGCTGATCGTGGCGGTGCGCCGCAGGCGTCCGCCCCTCGTGCGCTGTCGCCCCTGATGCTCGATCCATCCGTGTTCGTGCAGCGTCTCGATGTGCTTACGCGCCGTCGCCAGGGGCACGTGAGCGCGTAGCGCAATACTTTTCGCTTCGACAAAGGTCTCCCTGGTCGTATGCGCAAGTATTCCAGCAAGCGTCTGGGTTGCGGGTCCGACGTCCTGCATCGCCGCCAGTGGCAGTTTCAGCCAGCCCGACGGCGCACTGATTGCGTCGAGGAGCGAAATCTGTTCGTCCATGTTGGGACCGGCGTCAGCCCTCACGCCGCGCACGTTGCGCAGCAAGGCGCGTGACCACGGCAGCGCGCCAGGTATCACGAGTGAAGCCGCTGAGCCACACGCCGTGGGAGACGTAGCCAGCAGTTTGCACGAGTGGCCACGAGCGCAGCTGCCGCGTGTTCACGTGAAACATAAGCGAGTCGGCGCCGCAACCGATGACGAGCCCCCACCGGTCGACGTCTAGACGTGTGACGGCATAGAGCCGCCAGGATTTATGATGTGCGGATGG
>CAMFLN010000027.1 GCA_945957305.1 uncultured Planctomycetaceae bacterium
CGCTTGCGCCGATTTCTATTCTGGTGGCGGCGATTTTACCCTTCGCCGTCATTCCCTTCGGCAGCATGTTGCCGCCGTTCGATATTGGCGGACAAACAATCGCCGTGCAGTTGATCCTCGCGCCGGCGATCGACGTCGGCATGATCTTTGTCTTCGCGATGGGGAGCGTGGCGGTCTACGGCGTCATCCTGGGCGCCTGGGCGAGCAACAATAAATACAGTTTCTTGGGTGGCCTGCGTTCGAGCGCTCAGTTGATCGCTTATGAATTGCCGCTGGGCCTAGGCATTCTCGGTGTCGTGCTGGCCGCCGGATCTTTACGATTGGAAGACATCATCGAGCAACAAGCGACCACTGGCACCTGGAACATTTTGGTGCAACCGCTGGGTTTCCTGGTCTTTTTGATCGCCGCATTTGCGGAAAGTGCCCGGCTCCCCTTCGACCTCCCCGAGGCGGAACAGGAATTGATCGGTGGATATCACACCGAGTACTCGGGCCTCCGCTTGCTGCTGTATCTCATCGCCGAATTCCTGCACATGGTCACGGCGGCGTTTTTGATTTCGATCTTGTTCCTCGGTGGTTGGCACTTCTGGGGTTTGACCGGCAGCGGTGAAGAGCCGATCGGCTGGGGCACGGCCTTGATTCGAGTGCTCGTGTTACTCACGAAAGTGATGGGCGTGATCTTGTTCTTCATGATGGTGCGCTGGAGCTGGCCCCGATTCCGTTTTGATCAACTCATGTCGCTCGCCTGGAAGGTCATGCTTCCCTTGGGCATGGTGAACCTGGTGATCGTGGCCGTGGTAATGGAGTACGAGGAACAAGTGCTCGCCGCGCTCGGCGGAAGCCATGCGGCTTTGGTCGCATGCCTGTGGGCTGTGGCGATTGGCGCCTGGCTGGTGGCCGGCATCGTCGCGCCGCTGTCGACCGACAATCGCCCGCGACTGGAGGCCACCGACCGGCTATGAACCAGAAACAGTATTCACAAAATTTCCGGGGGACGTCGCGATGAAAGCCAACGATCCCGCCGTCAAATGGGTCGAGGAACCGCAGCTGGGGCTGGCGGGCAAGATGTACTTGCCGCTGTTCCTGCAGGGCCTGACCACCACGACCAAGCATTTGTTCGGACCCAAGGTCACGGTCAGCTTCCCCGAGGTGCGGCCGAAGATTCGCAATCCGCTGATCTATCGCGGCGTGCACCGTTTGAACAAAGATGCGCAGGGCCGCGTCAAATGCGTGGCCTGCTTTCTGTGTGCCACGGCGTGCCCCGCCCACTGCATTGATATTGTCGCGACCGAAAGCCCCTGGCCCGATCGCGAGAAGTACCCGGAAAGCTTTACGATCGACGAATTGCGCTGCATCTATTGCGGTATGTGCGAAGAGGCTTGCCCCGTCGATGCGATCGAGCTGACGAGCCTGTTCGACCTCACGGGGCGTAGTCGCGAAGAAATGATTTTCGACAAAGAGAAACTGTTGAGCGTTTACGAACAGACTAAGTTGTCCGAGCCCATGCAGTCGGCCAATGTGGGAGGGACGTTGTGACCCCCGCACAAACGATACTACTTGTCGCCACGGGCTTAGGCGCGCTGGGGCTGTGGCTATTGCTGCCGCGCGGCGACCAGTGGGGACGCCGGCTGGGTGTCATTCCCGCGCTCATTAGCTTGGGGCTGTTCGCCTCGCGCTTGCCACGTTTGGAATCGATGGCGGCCGAAACGGTTTTCTGGTTCCTGGCCGGCGTGACCGTCATCTCAGCCACTTGTGCCATCACCTTCCGCAGCCCTGTGTACTGCGCAATCTGGTTCGCCATGACGCTGCTGGGCACGGCCGGGCTGTTCTTGTTCCAAGGGGCGCAGTTCCTGGGCGTGGCCACGATCGTGGTGTACGCCGGGGCGATCCTGGTGACGTTTCTGTTTGTGCTGATGCTCGCCCAACCGCAAGGGCACGCGTTCTACGACCGTGTCAGTTGGGAAGCTTTGATTTCGGCCAGCGTCGGCGCCGTGATGATTGGCATTCTGACCATGGTCATCGGCGATGCCTTCAGCCGGCAAGAGGGTGCCGAGGGAGTGCCGGCCAAGGCGGGTGTCGTCGATCGTGTCGCCGGTGAGGACGGCCCGCAGCGCCCCGACGAGATCCTCTCCCCACGACATATGGACCACCTGGGCGCGCAGCTTTTCAGCCGGCATTTGATCGCCATCGAAATTGCCGGCACGTTGCTCCTGGCGGCGCTCGTGGGCGCCGTGGCCATTGCCATTCAAAGCAAATCCATGTCACGCTCGACAGGAGGAAGCGCACCATGGACGAGCTGACGCTGCTGCAAAATTACCTGGTCGTGGGCGCGATCTTGTTCTCGCTGGGACTGGTCGGCGTACTGACGCGGCGGAACATGATCGTGATGTTCCTGGCCGTCGAGATGATGCTGCAAGGGGTCTCGATCAGCCTCGTCGCCTGGAGCCGTTTTCATAACGACTGGGGAGGCCAGATCCTGGTCATCTTCACTCTGACGGTGGCGGCCTGTCAAGCCGCGATCGCCCTGGTCCTTGTTTTGATGCTGTTCCACCGTAGCGGGCGCCTGGATATCGCCGCCTGGCAGCACCTGCGCGAAGCGAGTCATTCGGCCTTCGTCGATCAGGAACTGCCCGAGGCCGAGGTCGAAGAGCCGCACTGGCCCGAGCTCACGCCCGCGGGCGTGACGCCAGAATCACCCGTCGAAGATTTGGTGCATCGCACACATGTTTGAAAACATCAATCATTTGATGGTGCTGATCCCAGCGTTGCCGCTGGCGTCCGCCATTTTCACGGCAATATTCGGCCGCTCGCTGCTGAAAGAGCGCGCGCATTTGCCGACCATCCTGGCCCTGGTGGCTTCGTTCGTTCTGAGCCTGTTTTTGCTGTTCGATATTCGCGGCCGCGTGCACGAGTTGCATGAATCGTCCGAGGGCGCGGCAACGCACTCCGTCGGCGTCGAGGTGTGGCACACGCTCTGGACCTGGGCCGCGATCGGCCATGAATATCATCACCCCGACACGGTCGTCGACGGCCATGCCGCGCCGGCCGACGTCGCGGGCCACAACTTCGATTTCATCGTCGATGTCACGCTGCGGGCTGACCCGCTGACGGCAATCATGCTGTGCATGGTCACCTTCGTGTCGTCGCTGGTGTCGATTTACGGCGTCGGCTACATGCACGGCGATCGGGGTTACTGGCGTTTCTACAGCTATGTGTCGTTGTTCGTGTTCTCGATGACGATGCTGGTCTCGGTCAGCAACTTCGCCCTGCTGTACGTCTTTTGGGAAGCGGTGGGCGTGTGCAGCTACTTGCTGATCGGTTTTTGGTACGAGAAGCCCAGCGCGGCCGCGGCCGGCAAGAAGGCGTTCCTGGTCAATCGCATCGGTGACTTCGGCTTCGCCATCGGCCTGTTTCTGCTGTGGGTCACCTACGGCACCTTGAACTTTCACGACACACCGGCCGCCGATGGCGTGGCGGCGGTCGCGGGCATATTGGGACAGACACGCTTGGCCGATCCTAGTCTTTACGTCGGCGGGGCCGTGGGCCTGGCAATCTGCCTGTGCCTGCTGACCGGCGCGTGCGGCAAAAGCGCTCAGTTTCCGTTGCATGTGTGGCTGCCCGACGCGATGGAAGGTCCGACTCCGGTCAGTGCCCTGATCCATGCCGCGACGATGGTCACGGCCGGCGTCTACATGGTGACCCGTTGTACGCCACTGTTCGTGGCCTCGCCCGAGTCGCAAGAAGTTGTCGCCGCGATCGGCGGATTCACGGCACTGCTCGCTGGGTTGATCGCCGTGACACAAACTGATCTGAAACGCGTGCTGGCGTATTCCACCGTCAGCCAGTTGGGCTACATGTTCCTGGGGTTGGGGGTCGGCTCGCTGGCGGGCATTTCTGCCGGCATGTTCCACCTGTTCACACACGCCTACTTCAAGGCGCTCTTGTTCCTCGCCGCGGGCAGTGTCATGCATGCCATGGGGGGCGTCATCGACATGCGCCGCTTCAGCGGCCTGCGGTTTATCATGCCGACGACTTGTTGGACCTTCTGGTTCGGTTCGCTTGCTCTCTCGGGCGTGTTTCCCTTCGCCGGCTTCTGGAGCAAGGACGCTATCATCGGAGCGGTGGGGGATCGTGCGGCCGCAGGTTCAACGCTCTACACCGTACTGTTCTGGGCGTCACTCTTCACGGCTTTCCTGACGGCGTTCTACACGTTCCGCGCGTTGTTTTTGACGTTCTACGGGCGTGAAAAAATTCCGCCCGAGGCGGGGCATCACGCCCATGAGTCTCCGTCGGTCATGACGTTTCCGCTGATGATTCTGGCCGTCTGCGCGCTCGGGATCGGCGCCGTGTATGAATGGAACCACACGTTTGCCCACTTCCTGGGGAATACGCCCTCGCTGGCCTATGCGACAATCCAAGCCACGGCCGTGCACGCAGGGGAACACAGCCATCTGGGGCTTGCCTTGTTCAGCACCTTTGTCGCGCTGAGCGGGGTCGGCCTGGCGGCCTACTTCTATCTGGGCGACCACCGCCATATCGAGCAGCTGACCCGCATCATGCGTTCGCCGTTTGGCTTGCGGCTGTATCAACTTTCCTCGGGCAAATTCTACATCGATCCCATCTACAACTTGTTGATCGTCTGGCCGTTGCAACTGCTCGCTGCGGTCAGCTACTGGGTTGATCGGTGGATTGTCGACGGGCTGGTAAATCTTTGCGGGCGCGTGCCCGTCGCCTTCGGCGCGGTGCTGCGTTCGTTGCAGTCGGGGCTAGTGCAGTTTTATGCCCTGGTGATGGTATTAGGCATGTTGGTTTTGATCGGCACATTATTCCTTTGGCCGGCAGGGTGAGAAACACTTGAACTGGTTATTGGCGGCTATCTTGTTGCCCGTCGCGGGAATCGCCCTGATTTGGGTGTTGGGGGACGCCACGCGCGGACCCGCACGCTGGATCGCTCTGGCGACCAGCGTTTTGACCCTGGTCCTGGCCTTGGGCGTGGTCCGATCCCACATCGTACAATCCCAGCCCACAGCGGCGGGTGAGAAGATCGACCTGGCCGAAAGCTTTGCCGACAGTGGTGATCCGGCGGTCGCCGTTGATGCAGCGCCGCCGACATTCGATCGCTACTGGATCAAGTCCTACGGTGTCGAGGTACGCCTGGCTTTTGGCCTCGACGGGCTCAGCCTGTGGATGTTCGGCCTCAGCGCGCTGTTGGTTTTCACCTGCGTGCTGGTCAGCTGGGAGGCGATCGAAGATCGTGCGCCGACCTTTTACGCGCTCCTGCTGTTGCTCGAAACAGGCATGCTGGGCGTATTCGCGGCGCGCGATATCATCGTGTTCTATGTGTTCTTCGAGTTCACGCTGATCCCGCTGTTTTTCCTGATTGGGATTTGGGGTTACGAAGATCGGCGTTACGCAGCGACCAAGTTCTTTGTCTTTACGCTGGCCGGCAGCTTGCTGACGTTTCTCGGCCTGCTGTCGATCGTCTTGTGGAATTTCTATCACGGCGCCGAAGGGGTGCTCGATTTCTCCTTCGACGGTGTGGCCAAGGCATTGGCTGTGCAGCCGATTCCCGCTCACTTGCAGATCTGGATCTTCCTGGCTCTCTTTGCCGGCTTTGCCGTCAAGGTTCCTTTGTTCCCGGTTCATACCTGGCTGCCGCTGGCGCATACACAGGCGCCGACCGCGGGAAGCGTCCTGCTGGCCGGCATTTTGCTAAAAATTGGCTGCTACGGGTTCGTCCGTTTCAACCTGTCGATGCTGCCCGATGCGTCGATTACCTGTATGCCTTGGTTGCTAGGGCTGTCAGTTGCCGGAATCGTGTACGGCGCACTCGTGGCCCTGGCGCAAAGCGACATGAAGCGGCTGATCGCCTATTCCAGCGTGAGCCATTTGGGCTTCTGCATGCTCGGCATCTTTTCGTTGAATCGCTTGGGCGTGCAAGGCGGCGTGCTGCAGATGATCAACCACGGGCTGTCGACCGGCGGCCTGTTCGCCGTCATCGGTATGGTCTATGAGCGCTATCACAGTCGCGAGATCAGCGAATTCGGGGGGCTCGCGCGGCGGATGCCGATTCTGGCGTTTTTCATGTTGCTGTTCACCTTCTCGAGCATCGGCGTCCCGGGCCTCAACGGGTTTGCCGGCGAGTTCCTCTTGCTCTCCGGTGCTTTCCAGCGCGGCTGGGCCGAAGCGCCTGAAAGCTGGGCCCTGGCCGGGCGCGTGATCTCGGTCTTCGCCGTCTCGGGCGTGATCCTGGGGGCCTGGTACATGTTGTGGCTCGTACAGCGCGTGTTTTTCGGGCCGGTGCGCGAGCCAACGCACGGCGGCGCTCACCACGAAGTGCACGATTTGAATCTGCGCGAGATCACGGCCTTGGTGCCGCTGGTGGTACTCATGTTCTGGATCGGTTTGGTGCCGCAACATTTCCTGCGTCCGATGGCCGACACCCTCGACCCGGTCGCACAGCAGATCGCCGCGCGAATTGACTCCGGCGAGAAATCGACGGTCGGACCATTGCTGGCCCGTGAAACGACCGGCCAGGAGGTGGCGCATGTCGACTGAGACGATTTACTGCCTATTGCCGGAAATGATGCTGATCATCGCTGCCACGCTGATCTACATCGGCGGCGTGTTCGTGCCCGGCCGCCAGGTGTGGTCAGGAATCGCGATCGGCGCCGTGCTGGTCAGTGGCTGGACGCTATACGGTCAATACACGCGGATGTTCTGGCCGGACCAGCATCCCGTCGCGGATGCTGTCGCCGCGGCTGAACACGGATCCGCCGGCGAGGTTTCGCCCGAGTATCCGCCGGAGCCCATTCTTTCGGTCGCCGTGCCTGGCCCGCTCAAGGTCGATCTGTTCAGCCAATACGTGCGGTGGTTAGTCCTGGTCGTGGGCCTGATTTTTGTTTTGATGGCCACGCAACTCGCGCCTGACGTGCAAGTTCCCGAATACCTGGGAACTTTGCTCTTGGCGATCACCGGACTGATGATTGTCGCCTCGGCCCAGGAGCTGGTGTTGCTGTTCATCGGCCTGGAATTGATTTCGATTCCCACGTACATCCTGCTGTACCTGGGTCGGCGGACGATCGAATCGCAAGAAGCGACGGCCAAGTACTTCTTCCTCAGCATCCTCTCCTCGGCCGTCATGCTGTACGGCTTCAGCTTTTTGTACGGCGCTGCCGGGTCGACCGAGTTGCTGAAGATCCAAGACGCGGTGGGCGGAATCGACGAATCCTCCGGCTTCTTATGGTTTGCCCGGCTGTCGCTGGTGCTGATCTTCGCGGGCCTGGGCTTCAAGGTCACGGCCGTCCCATTCCATTTCTATGCTCCTGACGTTTATCAAGGCACCACAGCCGGCAACGCTGCGCTATTATCAGTGCTGCCGAAACTAGGCGGACTCGTGGCGCTGGTGCGCATCGTCTCGTTCGCTATGCCCGGCATGGAAACCTACGCCTGGCATCTGGCCCTGGTGCTGGCCCTGGTGACGATGACGCTGGGTAATGTCGTGGCTTTGTGGCAGGACAATATTCGCCGACTGCTGGCCTACTCTTCGATCGCGCATGGCGGATATATGCTGATCGGCCTGGCCGTGGCCTTCGCCGGGGCCAGCGGCGCTGATTCGGCGTCGGGCTTTGATGGCGTCGCCGGGATGCTCTTCTACATTGCCGCCTATGCGCTGGCGACCACCGGAACTTTTGCCGCCGTGATCTACTTGGGCCGCGACGATCGGCCCATCGAGTCGGTAGACGATCTGGCGGGCATCGGGCGCAACCATCCGTGGACTGCCTTGTCGCTGGCGGTCTTCATGTTCAGCCTGACCGGAATTCCTCCGCTGGCGGGCTTCTGGGGCAAGTTGAACTTGTTTGCCGGCGCCCTGAGCATTCACCTTCCAGGCGAAGAGGGGGATTTGGGACGCTACTGGTTCATCCTGTTGGCCGTGGTTGGCGTGCTGAATGCCGCGATCTCGGCGGGCTACTATCTGCGGATCGTCGGCGTCATGTATTTCCGCTCGTCCCAGCGCGACCTGCAAGCCGACGGCGGCACCGGAGCGGGACTGGCCATGGTGCTCTGTGCGGTGCTGGTCGTCTTCGTGGGCTTGCAACCGAATCCGCTGCAGGTCGGCGCCAACGCCGCGGCGCAGTCTGCCCGCTTGCCCGGCGGCGGGGCCACGCTCGACATCGCCAGTGAACAGCCGTCCGACGTGTCCGCTGTCGCCATGAGTGTGGCGGGCGAATAGTTGCCGCCCCCCGTACTTCGGCCGCCGCTCCTTGGCGCCTCGATCCCGCGGTTACACCGCCATAGGGTATACTCAGCGCTTTGGTCGCCCCCGCGATCTGCTGTCCCGGGCGAGCCGCCCCACGACGTTTGCAAAAACAGGGAGTTTCATCCTGAAGTTCCCCACGTTCCAAGACGTTCTACACGCGCAGCGGCGGATTCGCCCTTATTTGGCGCCGACGCCTCTCTACTCGTATTCTGCCCTCAACGAGTTGATCGGCACGCACGTGGCCGTGAAGCACGAGAATTATCAACCGGTGGGCGCGTTCAAAGTTCGCGGCGGCGTGAATCTCGTCTCGCAACTCACCGACGCTGAACGCCAGCAAGGGCTGATCGCCGCTTCCAGCGGAAATCACGGGCAATCGATTGCCTATGCCGCGCGTCTGTTTGGCGTCTCGGCCCGCGTCGTGGTTCCCCGCGCGGCGAATCCTGGCAAGGTCGCCGCCATGCAAGGAATGGGGGCGACGGTGATTTTCCACGGCGAGAACTTCGACGAAGCCAAGCTGCACTGCGAGCAGCTCGCCCGCGAGCACGGTTACCGTTATGTCCACTCAGGCGACGAACCATTACTGATCGCCGGGGTGGCGACCGAAACGCTGGAAATGCTCAGCGACGACCCCGGTCTCGACGTGATTATCGTGCCAATCGGCGGCGGCAGTGGAGCAGCCGGCGCCGCGCTGGTCGCGCAGACAATTAACCCGGCTCTTCGTGTCATTGGCGTGCAAGCCGAGCGATCCCCCGCGGCGTACGAGTCGTGGCGCCAGCGGCGCATCGTCACGGCCCCCAACCTGACCATTGCCGAGGGACTGGGGACCGGGACCGGCTTTTCGCTCCCACAAGCCATGCTCTGCGCGATGCTGAAAGAATTTCTGCTCGTCAGCGACGAAGAGATCCTGCAGGCCATGGTGTGGATGATCGAACGGGCACACACTCTGGCCGAAGGGGCCGGAGCCGCGGCGCTGGCCGCCGCTTATCGCTTGCGCGGCGAATTCTCTGGCAAGCGCGTGGGCATCATTTGCTCGGGCGGCAACTCCTCCATCGCCCAGCTGAAGCAAGCGCTCGCCTTGTGACCTACCTTACTCTCAGCTTTTTCGCAGGATCGACGAGCTTTCGTCTGCTAACCTGGAAAAGAATTTAAACGATGGTCGGGCCTCGCACCGCTGTGGAGACAACATCATGAATCGCCGCCATGCTGGGTACCTGCTCCTGATCGCTTGGGCGCTCTCGATGCCCGCGCGAGCGGTTCTTGCGGCGACCGTTCCGGCGGGCGCGATTGAGAAAATCGACGCGATCGTGCAGGAAGGTCTCGACAAGAAGATCGCCTCGTATGCCGTGGGAGTAATCAAAGACGGGCGTTTGATCCTGGCTCGTGGCTATGGGTATGCCGACGTCGAAAACGGAGTGCCCGCCACGGCCGAGACCGTGTACCGCTTGGGCTCGATCACAAAGCAGTTCACCGCGATGGCCATCCTGCAATTGGCTGAAGCGGGCAAACTTTCGCTAGAAGATGACTTGTCCAAGTTTCTGCCCGACTTTCCCCTGCAGGGGCACAAGGTCGCCATTCATCACTTGCTGAACCACACTTCCGGAATCAAAAGCTATACGAGCTTGCCGAATTTTTTCCGTACCGCCCGTCAAGATCTGTCGCATGAGGAAATGCTGGCGCTGTTCAAGGAGCAGCCGTTTGATTTCGAGCCTGGCGCCAAGATGTTGTACAACAACTCAGGTTACTACTTGCTGGGATTGGTGATCGAAAAGGCCAGCGGCCAGACCTATGCCGAATACCTGGCGGATCACATCTTCAAGCCGCTGGGCATGCATGCGACACGGTACGGAGACAACCGGCCGTTAATTCCCCGTCGGGCGATGGCGTACAAGCGCGAGCGTGGGCAATTGGTTAATGACGATGCGATCAGCATGAACGCGCCGGGAGCCGCCGGTGCGCTCGTGTCGAACGTGCTGGATTTGTTGAAATGGCATCAGGCGCTTGAGGCGGGCGATTTCCTCAGTCCGTCGTCCTACGAGGACATGTATCGCCCCCTGACCTTGCCCGGCGGCAGGTTCATCAAATACGGCTACGGCTGGGGGCTGGGCGAAATGGCCGGCAAGCGCAAATACAGCCACGGCGGCGGCATCAACGGCTTTTCCACAATGATCTCCCGCTATCCCGATGATCGTTTGGGCGTCATCGTTCTGGCCAACACCGCTGGCGCTCCGGCGAGCGCGATCGAAATGAGCATCGCCCGGGTGATGCTGGGAATCGAAGAGCACCCGGTGGTCGACCTGCCGACCGACGAGACCTTATTCCGTTCCTTGACCGGAACGTATGCCTTGGGAGACGAAGAATTCCAATTCACATTCGAAGACGGCCACCTCTACGTGCAGCCGCCGAAGCGGGCCCGCGATCGCTTGAAGTTCCAAGGAGACTTGCAGTTTATTTCGTCGCTTAGTGAGCACGTGCGTTTCAAGTTTACAATGAAAGACGGCCGACCGGTGGAAGTTGAAATCGATTCACCGAACGACAGACTGACGGCCAGCCGCCGCGACGACAACCCCGGCGAAAAAGCGGACAAAGTGCAAAATGACAAGTGACAAGATCAAATCGTCTTAACGTTGTGATCGTGTCGTTGCGGTAATTCCTTGACTGTTGACAGCCCCAAAACCCGTCGTGGCTTTTCCGGTCCTTAATCCATGGCACTTCGCTCGATCGCCGCTGATCTTGTTCGTTTGCTGGATAGCGCGACCGGTCCGATCTATGTGCTGGACGAACAACGGCGCATCCTGTTTATCAACGATGCTTGCGCTGCTTGGGTCGGTTGTCCCACGGGCGAGCTGATCGGCGTCGAATCTCGCTATCACTCAAGCGGTGAGGTGACGGGCGCAGCGGCGATCGCGGCGGCACTCGCACCGCCGCCCGAAGTGTGGTCCGGCGAGCGTGCCACGGCGATCGTTACGCTGGAAGGGCCAGACGGCCGCCCAATCGCCCGACAAGTGCAGTTCGTTCCTCTCGGCGGCGACGCGTTCGACGTCGTCGGCGTCATTGCCATTGCCACCCACGAGGTCGACGCCGACGCCCAAGTCGCCGCGGACGGGAATGACGACGCGCCTGCGGAATTACACAGGCAGCTGGCCCAGTGGCGCCGCACGTTGGCACAGCGATACCAGCTCGACCGTTTGCTGGGCGACAGCCCCGCCATGCGCCGCGTGCGCCAGCAAATCGAGCTTGCCTCGAGTCATACCGCCAGTGTCGCAATCGTGGGGCCGCCAGGCAGCGGGAGGCAACATGCCGCACGGGCGATTCACTACGGCACCGCGGCGCAAAGCGC
>CAMFLN010000028.1 GCA_945957305.1 uncultured Planctomycetaceae bacterium
CGATGCTCGAGGCCTACCAGGCCTACGGCGATTACCGCACGATGATGGATCTGACCGAGAAGTTGATCATCGATGCCATCCGCGCCACGGGCCAAGGCCTGCAACTGCCCTGGGGAGACAAAACCGTCGACTTTACGCCGCCCTTTGCGCGTAAGACCTACGATGAATTATTCGCCGAACACACGGGCGTCAATCCGACTGACGCAGCGGCGGTAAAGAAGTTGGCCGATTCCCTCGGCCTGGAAACGGCCGGCAAACACCCCGACGTGGTGAAGAGTGAAGTGTTCGAAGCCAAAGTCGAGGATCACTTGCAGGGTCCGATTTTCGTGATCGATTACCCGGCCAGCATCTGTCCATTGACCAAGCGGAAGACCTCGAATCCGGCCGTCGCTGAAAGGTTCGAGTTGATCGTCGAAGGGATGGAGTTGGCCAACGCCTACACCGAGTTGAACGATCCTGATTTACAGGCCGAATTGTTCAGCACCCAGCTGGCCGGTTTGGCCGAGGAGGAGTCGATGGCCAAGATGGACCACGATTTCCTCCGCGCGCTGCGCTACGGCATGCCGCCCGCGGGCGGCCTGGGGCTGGGCATTGACCGGCTGGTCATGCTACTGACCAACAGCGCCTCGATACGCGATGTGATTCTCTTTCCCTTGTTGAGACCGGAAAACTTCTGACGCTGGACGAGCGTCAATCACAGCTCAAAGGATTGGGCATGTACAAACTGCTGCTTTGCTGGCGGTATCTGCGGACGCGATGGATCGCGTTGGCTTCGATCATCAGCGTCACGCTGGGCGTGGCGACCATGATTGTCGTGAACAGCGTCATGGAGGGCTTTCGCCATGAGATGCAGCAACGCATCCACGGCATCCTCTCGGACATTGTGTTCGAATCCAACAGCCTGGCCGGCTTCTATGACCCTGACTGGCACATGGAGCAAATTCGCCAGGTGGCGGGGCAATATATCGAGGGGATGACCCCCACGGTCGTGGTCCCGGCGATGTTGAGCTACGAATACAACGGCAGCTCGATCACGCGTGCCGTGCAGTTGATCGGTATCGACGAACGCACGCAAAGCCAGGTCGGAGATTTCTGCCACTATCTGCAGCATCCGGGAAATCGCGAAAAAATCAGCTTCGACTTGCGCGACGACGGCTACGACGTCATCGATCACCAGGCCGGTCCCGACGCTCCGCCGCGTCATGAAATGCGCGAAGCAGGTTGGAAGCATCGCCACAAATGGGTCGAGCGACAGCGCTTGCTTGAATCGATGCAGCCCAAGGCTGATCGCCAGGCGAGCGATCCGCATGCAACAAGGGTGCCGCTCGAATCTCTCGAAGCGACGCTCGCCCACGAACAACACACGATCAGGCCAGCGGCCTTCGAACCCGCGTTGCCCGACGACGGTGCTGACGAGGCCAACCCGCTGCGCGACGACGGGCTGGCCGGCGAGACGCCACTAACGGGAAGTGAAAATTCGCCGATCGCGCCCGCTGCTACAGCCCACGCGGCCGCAGTGAATGCGGCCACGCACGACAGCGCTCAGACCGCGGCGCAAGTTCCGGCCGAGCTGACGGTGGAAAGTGCCGCCGGCCCAATCAATCCTTTCGGCGCGCAGGCGACTCCGGCAGAGACTTTCGATCCGGACAAGCAACAGCATCCGGGAGCCGTCATTGGAATTTCGACGGTCACGCATCCGCTGGCCGGGGGACATACGTTGTTCCTGGCGATGCCTGGGGATGACGTGCGGTTGAGCTTTCCCACGGCCGGGACTCCGCCGGAGGTGAGTCATGCCTCGTTCACGATCGTCGACCTGTACGAGAGCAAGATGAGTGAATACGACGCCAGTTTTGTCTTCGTGCCGATTGCGACCTTGCAGCAGTATCGGGGCATGTTCGATCCCGAGACCAAGATCGGCTTTGCGACCAGCATTCAGATCAAGCTCAAGCCTGGTGTTGACGGCCAGATGGTCCGCGACGTGTTGCGAGCCGCCTTCGCGCCGCAGATTTACAACATCTCGACTTGGCGCGACAAGCAAGGGCCGCTGTTGGCCGCCGTGCAGATGGAAACCGCGATTCTCAACGTGCTGCTGTTCATGATCATCTTTGTCGCGGGCTTCGGCATTCTGGCGATCTTCTTCATGATCGTGGTCGAGAAAACCCGCGACATCGGCATCTTGAAAGCGCTCGGCGCCTCGCGCCGTGGCATTTTGGGCATCTTTCTGGGGTACGGGCTCTCCTTGGGAATTGTCGGTGCCGGGGCGGGCATGGTCATTGGCCTGCTGTTCGTCGCCTACATCAATGAGATCGCCGACTTGTTGGGAATGATCACCGGTCAGGAAGTCTTCGATCCGACGATCTATTACTTTCAAAAGATTCCCACGATTATCGAGCCGGGAACCGTGACCTGGATTGTCGCCGGAGCACTTTTAATTGCCGTGTTGGCGAGCGTCCTTCCGGCCCGCCGCGCCGCCCGTCTGCATCCTGTGGAGGCACTTCGTTATGAATAATCCGCACGCCGCTTCTGTTTCCAATCGCCCGCGTGCGCTTGCGGCCGGCAGCCCCCATTTCGTTCCCCAGTCGGGCGAGGCAGCGACAGCGACTCCCCGCCTGCAGGCCAGAGGGCTGCGCAAGAGCTATCGCAAGGGACAGGTCGAAATTCCGGTGCTTAAGGGTGTCGACTTCAACGTCCAGCCCGGCGAGTTCGTGTCGATCATCGGCGCGAGCGGTTCCGGC
Source organism: uncultured Planctomycetaceae bacterium (assembly GCA_945957305.1). GTDB lineage: Bacteria > Planctomycetota > Planctomycetia > Pirellulales > JACPPG01 > JACPPG01. The sequence goes on from CAMFLN010000028.1 coordinate 2,736, forward strand.
AAAAGCACGCTGCTGCATTTGCTAGGGTTGCTCGATGGGCCGGACGCCGGCGAGATCCGTTTCGACGGCGGACGAATCGACGACCTGCCCGTGCGGCGCCGCGATCTGATTCGCAATCAGCAATTCGGGATGATTTTTCAGTTCTATCATCTGCTGCCCGAGTTGAGCACGTTGGAAAATGTGCTGGCGCCGCAGATGATCGCCGCCGGCGCCTGGAGCTTCTTGCGCTCGCGCGCCAGGCTGGCGCAGGAGGCGCGTGACCTGCTCGGTATGGTCGGCCTGGGGCATCGGCTGAAGCACCGTCCCCGAGAGTTATCGGGGGGTGAGATGCAGCGCGCGGCAATTGCCCGGGCGCTGATCATGCGGCCCCAGGTGCTGTTGGCCGACGAGCCGACCGGCAATCTGGATCGTGCCACGGGGCTGGAAATTCTTCGCATTTTGCGAACCTTGAACGCCCAGGAGAACCTCACTATAGTCATGGTGACGCATGACTTGGCAATCGCCGAAGAGGCGGATCGCATCGTGCGGTTGTGCGAAGGTGGGGTCGAAAAGGCCTGATCGCTCGGCATTCAATCCGGTACATCGTGCGTGCCGCGAACGACTTGAAGCCAAAGTGAGAGCGAGATCGGGTTATCTCCAGAGCGCGCTGTGCAACCAGCTGCGCGCAACGAGAGGCGGTCGCGTTTTCAATGTCGCTCAAGATTTTCATCAATGGTCGCCTCTACGACAAAGAAGACGCGAAAATCAGCGTCTACGACCATGGCCTTTTGTACGGTGACGGCGTCTTTGAGGGGCTGCGCAGCTACGGCGGGAAGGTCTTCCGCTTGGACGAGCACCTGGACCGGCTGTACGACTCGGCCAAGGCCATCTGGCTCGAGATCCCCTTGACGAAAAAGGCCATGGCTGACGCCGTCAAGCAGACGTTGCAGGTCAATGGGCTGGTGGATGCCTACATCCGGCTGGTCGTGACGCGCGGCGCGGGCAGCTTGGGACTCGATCCAAACCGCACCAGCGATCCGCAAGTCATCATTATTGCCGACAAGATCCAACTCTATCCCCCGGAACTGTACGAAAAAGGCCTGGAGATCATCACGGCCAGCACCCAGCGGAATCATCCCGCGGCGTTGAATGCCAGAATCAAGTCGCTCAACTATCTCAATAACATCCTGGCCAAAATCGAGGGGCTGCAGGCTGGTTGCATCGAAGCTTTAATGCTCAACCACAAAGGTGAAGTGGCCGAATGCACCGGGGATAATATTTTCCTGGTGCACAAGGGTGTTATCTCGACCCCGCCGACGGATGCCGGAATCTTGGCCGGCGTCACGCGGCAAGCGGTGATCGACCTGGCGGAGCAGGCTGGAATCACGGTCCGTCAGGTACCCTTGACCCGGCATGACGTCTACGTGGCAGATGAATGCTTCTTGACGGGCACCGCGGCGGAAGTCATTCCTGTCGTCAAGGTCGACCAGCGCTTGATTGGGTCTGGCGAGCCTGGCCCCATTTCACGCAAATTGCAGGCGCGATTTCACGAGCTGGCTAACTCGTAGTACGCCAAGCCCGCGCGAATTTCGATCGGCCGCGCGGTAATCATAATCGCCGCCTTTCTTCCTCGACGTAGCAGCGCGAAAAAAAAACCGCGACCTTGCGATCGCGGCTTCTTGAAATTCGATATTCGCTTTGCGCTAACGAACGCGTCGGCGAATGGCCAGCATGGTGATTCCAGCGATCGCCAGCAATGCGAAGGTGCTTGGTTCAGGAATTGGCGTGGGCACGAAATTGGGGACCGTGGTGGTACCTTGAATACCCCCGCCCAGCGCGGAAGCCGAGGCCAGGGTCGGTCCCTTCGGGCTGGTGTAGAGGAGGATCTGGGTGACTCCGCCCAGGGCCAACGTGGGGGAAGTGAAATTCCACCGTGCCGAACTCGGGGGCGTACCACCGAACGAGCTGTTATTCGGAACAAGCCCGTAGTTCCAATTTGCCAACGGCAGGAAGCCCACGTTCGAGGCGCTTGCCGTGGGCAACAGGGCGACGGTAAAGCCGCTCAGATTGCGCGAGACATTCACCGTCGATCCGGTGTTCGTCACTTCGTACGCGTAAACGAATTCCGTGCCGTTGCTCGGGTCGGCTCCAGCACCGAAATAAGCGTTAAACTGACCAGGAGCAAACACGGCATACTCGACTTTGGTGTCGAGAGTATGACCCGCAATGAGTCCCGACGCGATTGTGCTTGTGCCCGTCCAACCGCTGAGCGCGTCTGGATTTAGCGGCAAGGGCCCCGCTTTTGCCACCGTAATTGGCGACACTGTAAGGCAGCAGGCTAACGACACAGCAGCTGCAATGCCGGCCCATCGTGAAAGTGTGCGCATTAGCTATGACTCCGTTTCCCTGCCGAAATGTCTAGTTTCAGCGTCGATGCTCACCGATGTTGTTGTAACGTCGTCTTAATCTCTCCGCACGACTGGCCGCGAATGAGTAACTCTCTATCGATCGCAGGCCATCATATATTTGTCTTTCGCTCGTGCCTAGCTTTTTCGCCAGCGGCGAACCGCGGCCGGAACCATGCAAACACTGCCGAGCAGCAGCAGCAACACCGTTCCCGGTTCGGGAACATTTGTGTTGCCGGGCACCGGCAATAAGGGCAGGTTAGTCAGGGGGTCCGTGCCGGCACTCGTGCCGTCGTCATTCATGCCGAACGAGCCGAGGATCGGCGAGTACGGGCTGGAGAAGGCCAAGCCATACGAAGAGCCGCCCGCCGGAATCACCGTGCTGAAGTACCAGTTCGCCGAGTCAGACGGATCAAGGAAGCTGTTGAAGTTCGACAGATCAGCAGCATAGAGCCCGGGGCCGCCAATCACGGCATTGGTGAACTGACCGAGGTTGTCCGCCCAGGGAGTCGACAACGATACGCTCAATTGCGATACCGGCGACACGCCCGTGATTGTCGGCGGGGGGCCGGTTCCGACCAGGTCTTCATGAATCTGATAGACGTAGACGTACTCGCCAGTGGTGGGCGTATAGCCGTCCGAAGGTGCATACGGGAAAGTATTGGGAGAATAGACCCAGTACTCAATCGAACCTTGCATGTGGTGCGCGCCGTCGGTGCTCGTGGTACCGACATAAGAAACCGATCCGTGTTGCAAAGGGACCGGTGTGGCGAGAGCTGGTGAAGCGACGAGAAGCAGAATAAGCGCAACGCCAGACGTTGCTCGCTTCATCAAGGTTGCCGATTCCATCACTGGCGTCTCCTTCGTAGTTTGGCGACCCGGTTGCCTGGTTCGTATCTGTCGCCGCTGTTCTCAAACCGCCACTGAAGTAACACTTCGGTGGCCTGGCCTCAGTTTAGCGTTTCCAATCTGCAAGCATCCCCGTGCGTATACTCCCTCTCTCTGGGAGTATCCCCACATCGCGTTGAGGTTACTCAGCGATAGCGGAATATGCAAGCGATAAGATTGGAAAAAGCCATAAATCTTCCAGAGTTCTGGTCGGATGACTCTGCGGCGTGAATCGTAAATTATTCTATGGTAAAGCTTTGAGTTAGTCGCAAAAGCAGAGGCGCGGCGCGGCAATTTAACCTCAAAAAAACAATTGGCGAGCTGGATCGCCGTGAGTTTTTTGGATTCTGCCACCAGTGGCCTGTGCAATTCAGCTCATCACCGAGCATTACCGCACACGGCGGCAAGGTCCTTGATTTCCAGGCGATTGATTGGTTATTCCTAGCAAATGTATGGGAAAACGTCCCCCGGCCCAATCCGTCTTGCACGTCAGCCCCGAGTTGTCTCGGCAAACCTTGGGCGCAGCCCTCCGCCAGTGGCAAGCAGGCAAGAGCTGGTCACAGGTGAGGCAGTTAATCAACCAGAGACGTGTTCTTCTGGATGGAAATCTAGCGCTCGATCATTCGCTGCGCCTGAAAGCGGGGCAGGTCATCAAGCTTTTGGATTACTCGCAGGCCGCTCCGGCGACGGAACATGATGTGCGCATCCTGTATTTCGATGCGGATGTGGTTGTCGTCGACAAACCGTCGGGCATGACCACGATGCGTCATCCCGAGGAAAAAGCCTGGTCCGCGCGGCGTCGACAATTACAGCCGACACTGACCGAGCTTTTGCCCCGTCTGCTGGCGAAGCTCGATCGTGGCCCCGGGGCGCAAAGAGCGGTGCGTCCGGTCCATCGACTCGATCGAGAAACGAGCGGAGTGATGGTTTTCGCCCGCAATATCAAGGCGGAAAGTGCGTTGGGGCGGCAGTTCCGCGCCCATACCACACAGCGCACTTATTGGGCAATTGTTCAGGGGCGGGTCGAAGCCCAGACGATCGACACTCGGTTGGTCCGCGACCGTGGCGATGGTCGACGGGGCAGCGCAGACGAAGACGTCGAAGTAGGAAAGCGCGCCATCACACACGTGAAACCGGTTCAGTTTCTGCCCCCCTTCACGCTGGTGGAATGTCAGCTGGAAACGGGCCGAACACATCAAATTCGCATCCATCTGGCGGAAATCGGCCATCCAGTTTGTGGTGACAAGGTCTATGGCCGCCGCACGACTCGGCAGTCGAGCAAGAATACACCCCCGCGGTTGGCGCTACACGCCGCGAGGCTGGGATTTATACATCCCAAATCGGGTGAAACGATGAGTTTCGAGTCTGGATTTCCCTTCGCGTTGCGCGAGTTTATCGACCGCTGCCAGTCCCCATAGAAAAAGGGAGGCGACGAGCTGTAGTAACTGTTCGCGAGGGGTGCGGAGTTTAGCCGGAGCACCGTAGGTGCCATTTGCAAAAGGGCATGAAACGCCATACCCCCTCCGTAGGGTGTGCAGCAGCGAGTTTTCTTGATTCAATTCCGCTTCGTCGCTAATCTCAAAGGTACGGAACAGTCAGTTCGTGGGCGGCTGCTGCCCCAAGAATGGGGTGCAAACGGGCGAGTCACTCGGTTCGCACGCCCAATTACTCATCCGTTCGATCACAGCGAAGTGTGTCACCATAACCGGCATTCGCCGGTAGATGGTACTGAACGGATGATGTAGGAGATATCCGCGGATGTCGTTTCACCTATGGCGGGTGAGTGTCGCGCTAGCCGCGGCCTTAGGGTGGATATCTGCGCGCCAGGCGCAGGCCGTGATCGTTGCCGGCGCCTATGCCAACACTTCAGACGCGACCGTCAATATCACTCCGCCCGCTAATGACCCAGGTTTTTATAACGTGGGAAAAGTCGGCAGCGCTTCGGCCATTTACCTGGGTGATAACTGGGTATTAAGCGCCAGTCACGTGCAGCTTGGTCCGACGACTTTTACATTTCCCGACCCCAACAATCCCGCGCAACTCGACACCGGGACCTACAACATCGTCAATAATTCGGGTGTGCTGCTCACCAATCAGACGGGCATGCACATAGGAAGCAATAGCGATTTATACCTGTACAAGATCGATCCCACATCGTCCCCCTTTGGCACACCCAATCTGCCTCAGCTGCTGCTCGCACAGAATACTCCCTCGATCGGCGATACGGTGATGGCCATTGGTCGCGGAGCTGATCGTGCGAGCACGATGACCTATTGGAATAATGCTTTGCCAGTTTGGCAGACGACAACGCAGGCACTAGCCTCGCATACTGGCTACATCACTAACCTGCCTCAGGTCACGCGGTGGGGTGAAAACGCCGTTGCCACGAACAATGGCGAGGTCAACTTCGGCACAATGGCAAACCCAACGTGGGTGAAGACATTTACCACGTTATTCAATAACGGCGGATCGGCGCTGGCGAACGAATTTCAGGTCACGCTGGGAGATTCCGGCGGTGCGGTATTTTCAAATATCGGTGGCATCTGGATGCTCAGCGGAATGATTGAGGGCATTGACCTGCTGAACGGCCAGCCCTACCCGACCACTAACGGCCAGACGGCGACGGCCGTGTTCGGCAACTCCTCGGTTTTCGCGGATATCTCGGCCTACCGGGCGCAGATCTTGGACCTGGTTCCCTTGGTGGGCGACGCCAATGGGGACGGATTCGTCAACGGCCAGGACATCGCCTTGATTGCGTCTAACTGGTTGGCAACGGGTGCTGGTCAGGCGGGGGACGTGAATCATGATGGGATCGTCAACGGCCAGGATATGGCACTTGTTGCGTCGACCTGGACGACGTCGACGAGCAACGCGCCCCCGGGTGGCGGCGGTTCCGCCGCGGGGCAGAGCGCGGGTGTGCCCGAGCCTGGAACCGCCGGTTTGGCACTACTGGGCCTATTTCCTCTCTGGCTGCTGCGTAGCCGGGGGCGTCGCCGTCTCTCGCGCGCCTGAATCGTCTGGGGCACAGGCCGGCTTGGCTGTTCGACCGCCTGGCTCCTCAGCGATCAGTCCGACCAGTTAATCTGTCAAAAAATGCCGCAAAAAATTTGACAGCTAATTAATCGTTTGTTACTGTCGGCGCCATCATCTCATAGGAAGTGCCGGTTACGACACGCTGACGCCGTAGAGGCGTTTTCGCGGACGCTCCGGTACCTTCTGCCCACGTCTCAGAGAGCCAAAGTCCGCGAGGAACGCTAATGAATCGGACCAGAGCGTGCCTACTTTGCGCGATGCTCGTCATTGCGCTGTGCCGTCAGGCCGCGGCCGTCATCGTCGCCGGTAACTATGCGAATACCAGCGACGCGAACGTAAATATTACGGCGCCCGCGGATGATTTCGGCTTTTATAACGTGGGCGCTGTTGGCTCTGCCTCGGCCATTTACCTAGGCACTGACGGTGATGGGGCTGGCTGGGTGTTGTCGGCGAATCACGTGTCGCTGGGCGCCACGTCCTTCACTTTTCCCAATCCGTCGAATCCGTCCCAGCTCGTGACGGCAAGCTACAACATCGTCAATAATTCGGCGGTCTTGCTGAACAACACTTCGGGCGCGGGAGCGGGGCATCACAGCGATCTGGTTTTGTATCGCATTGATCCCAATTCTTCGCAGTATGGTCTGCCCAATCTTCCGCGACTGAATATCGCCAACAGCACTCCCACCTCCGGCAGTGTTGTGACTGGTGTGGGACGTGGAGTCGACCGCGGCTCTTCGATCGCGTATTGGGATGCCAACTGGCAAACCACGACCCAGGCTCAAGCATCTTGGTCCGGATACACGTTAGGCTCGGTACGTACGATGCGCTGGGGTGATAACGCCGTCACGTCGACGAACATCAACGTGAATGTTGGCACTCAGGCCAATCCCGTGTATGTCAACACTTTTTGGACTCAGTTCAGCCAGTTTGGCACCGCCAACGAATTTCAAGCCACCAATGGCGATTCCGGCGGGGGCGTCTTTCAGAAAGTCGGCGGTCAATGGTATCTCAGCGGCATGATCGAGGCCGTAACCATGGCCACGACGACGCAGCCTTCGACCGACGCCGTCTTTGGAACGTCGACCCTCATTGCCGACCTTTCCTATTACCGCACGCAAATCGAAGCAATTGTGCCTGAGCCGGCCACAGGTGCGTTAGCCCTGCTCGGTGCGGCCGCGGGATTTATCTATGTCGTGCGGAGGCATCGCCCACGCGGCGTTTAATTTGCTTCGGTGCTCGGCCCCCGCAATTGGTTGCGTCAGCAACCCATGATTTCCGGCAGGCGGCGTGGTACACTCGCCGCCGGAAACCGGCGCAGCGTTTGTCGAGCGCCGGGCCGGGGCATGCTCAGAAATGTCGTGGGGATAGCTTCGCTGTGCGCCTGGGAATTGCCACCTTCTGTCTCGGAGTCTCGACGCTGTGGACGGCAGTCATCGCCGCCGAAGATGAGAATGCAAAACCACCGCAGCCGAACCAGCACGCGAATCTGACCACTTATCGCGACGAGGCCGGGCAAGAACGGCCGATCCGCACGGCCCAGGATTGGACTCGGCGCCGCCGGCAAATTTTGGCCGGCATGCAAGAGGCGATGGGCCCCCTGCCAGACCGCAGCGGATTAGGTCCCGTCGAAGTCCGTCGGATTGAGGTAACGCAGGTCGAGGGGGCGAAGCGGCAAACGATTTCTTTTGCCACGGGGGACGGCGATTCTGTAGCCGCTTATCTGTACCTACCCACTGACTCCGCCGGGCAGCGGCGGCCGGCCATGTTGGCTCTGCACCAAACGTCTCAGCTCGGTAAGAAAGAAGTGGCCGGCTTTAGCAAGAGTCCGGGCCAAGCCTATGGCGCGGAACTCGCTGCCCGAGGTTACATCGTACTCGCGCCGGACTATCCGTCCTTTGGCGACTCGCAAGCCTACGACTTTCAAGCCGACCGGTACGTTTCGGGCACGATGAAGGGGATCTGGAACCATATGCGGGCCGTCGATTTATTAACGGCCCGCGACGATGTCGATCCGGAGCGTATCGGAGTCATTGGGCATTCGCTGGGCGGACACAACGCCATGTTCGTGGGCGTCTTCGACCCGCGGCTCAAGGTGATCGTTTCCAGTTGCGGCTGGACCCCTTTTCATGATTATTACGGGGGCAAGATCAATGGTTGGACCAGCGACCGCTACATGCCGCGGCTGCGCGACGTGTACGAATTAAACCCTGATCGCGTGCCGTTCGATTTCTACGAGGTTGTGGCCGCCCTGGCACCGCGGGCGTTCTTTTCGAACTCGCCAGTGAAAGATGGGAATTTCGATGTGCAGGGGGTCAAGAAAGCGATCGCCGCCGCGGGCGAGATTTATCAACTACTGGGCGCCCGCGATCGGCTGCAGGTGCGCTACCCCGATTGCGAACATGATTTTCCGGTCGAAACACGCCGCGAGGCGTATCGTTTCATTGACCAGGTGCTGAAACACGCTCCGACCCAAGAATTGCCTTGAACCGTGAGAGGAAGTACACGTTGGATTCGAATCGTTCGCACCAGACCGTAG
>CAMFLN010000029.1 GCA_945957305.1 uncultured Planctomycetaceae bacterium
GATCACCGGGTTACGCATCTTTTGCGGGCAAGTCTTTACCCCTGACTTCCTGCGGCGCACCCGCGGTCGCTGGAAGGCATTTTTGCGAACCGCCCGGGCACCCTTTAAATTGGGAATCACTCTGCGGCGAGTCGTTCGGTAACTTTCATGACAGGGAAACGGCGGCTCAAATGCAGTATGACATTACGATTCGCAACGAGCCCGCACATCCGGTCGCAGTGCTCCGTTTTCGCGCCGGCCAGTTCCAACTTTCGCAAGTAATTCCAAAAGCCTGCGGCGACGTGTGGAACTTCATCCGCGCGAACAACATCGCGGGCGCCGGTCGGCATGTGGCGATCTACTACGACGGTGTCATCAACATTGAATGTGGGGTGGAAATCGACGGAGCATTCCCCTCCGACGGTCGCGTCGTGGCATCGCAAACTCCGGCGGGATTGATCGCGACGACCACCCACTTCGGCCCCTACGATCAATTGGGTGACGCGCATCGAGCGATCGTCGATACGAGCCGTAGCCGAGGATACGAGCTCGCCGGGCCGAACTGGGAAATCTACGGCCATATGACCGGTGACCCTCATCAGGCCCGGACCGATGTCTATTATCTGCTGAAGAGCTAGCCAGTCCCTCATGCGCGATCCGCGACCCCGTGTGGGACAGGGCTGTACGGTCGATTTTTTCGATCGCAGGGGAGTTCGGCCAAGGCACCTTGCAGGCCGCGGTGTGTTACAATGAAAACCCGCGAATTTCCCGCCAGCCCACGAGAAGCTAGGTTGCCGATCGCCTGCCTATGAAGATCACTCAAATCATCTGTCAGATCTTGCGCATCAAAAGCGTCGAGGCCAAGACGGCCAGTAGCCAGGATTCGGTCATCGTCCGCGTGCGCACCGACAATGGTCTGGAAGGGATCGGCGAGGCGGATTCATCGCCCGAGGTGGTGAAAGCCATCATCGACGCCCCGTTCAGCCACAACATCGCTTGCGGCCTGCGCGAGATTTTAATCGGCCAGAACCCGCTCGAGACGCAGCGCCTGTGGCAGCTGATGCAGCGGCGCACGATGTACTTCGGCCGCACCTCGGTCACGATCACCGCCATGGCGGCGATCGACATGGCACTGTGGGATTTAAAAGGCAAGCACTTTGGCCAGCCGATTCATCGGCTGCTGGGCGGCAAACAGCACGACCGCATCAAGGCCTACGCCTCGATCCTCTTTGGCCGCGACGGCAAAGAGACCGCCGAGATTGGCCGGCGGTGGCGCGAGGCCGGCTATCGTGCCGTCAAATTTGGCTGGGAGCCGATGGGCCCCAGCGAAGCGGTCGATATCGACCTGGTCCGCGGCGCCCGCCAGGGAGTGGGCGACGACGGCACCGTGCTGATCGATGCGGGCTGCGTATGGGATGCCCGCACCGCGTTGCGCCGCGCGCACACTTTTGCTGATTACAAAATCGAATGGCTCGAAGAGCCGCTGCGCCCCGACGATTACGACGGCTACGCCTGGCTGCGCGATCGCTCGCCGGTGCCGATCGCCTCGGGTGAGGAAGAGTGCGGCCGCGAAGCGTTCCGCCCCTATATCGATCGCAAAGCACTCGATATCTACCAGGTCGACCTTGCCCGTAACGGCTTTACCGACGCCGCATATATCCGCGATCGCGTCGAAGAAATTGGTGCCCGGCTGTGCAATCATTGCTACACCAGTCCGGTCACCGTGGCGGCAGGCTTGCATTGGTTGGCCACCTGCCGCGATGCGTTCATCTACGAAGATTGCGTGGAGGATTCTCCGCTACGTCATGAATTGACGATTGAACCGGTTAAGGCCGAAGACGGCTGGATGGTTGTTTCGGATCGGCCGGGGCTGGGCGTCACCTTGAACGAGGACTTTGTGAAATCGACCCTGGTGGCCGAGTCGGGCCGATAAACACGCGCACCAATCGCGACCCGTTGCGGCAGCAGAATTGAAATCGCCATGAAGTTGCCCCTCACCAACTCGCACACGGCAAAGAAAATCCCCCTCCCTGTCAGGGAGGGAGCAGGGCAGGTTTTCGCGTCACGGACCGCGAATGCCCGGCGACACCGTGCTTTCCGCAAGTGTGCCGCTGGCGCGGCGAGCGCTCTGCTTATAGCTCTGCTCTCTTCGCTTGCCGCGGCCGACGATACGCCTGACCTGCGGCGCGACATTCTGCCGCTATTGAGGGCGCGGTGCGTCAAATGCCATGGCCCGATCAAGCACTAATGCGGCCTCGACCTTGCTTCGCCACGCAGCATCGCTCGTGGCGGCGAATCGGGGCCACTCATAAACGGCGAACAACTCGACAAGAGCTTGCTATGGGAGCGGATCGACGCGAACGAGATGCCCCCCGAAATGCCGCTCCCTGCCGAGGAACGGGCCATGATTCGCCGTTGGATCGAATCCGGGGCGCCAGGCCTTCCAGCGGCGACGGAAGCGACGCAGCCGGGCCCTGACCATTGGGCTTTCGTACCGCCAGAGCGTATCGAGCCGCCTGCCGTCGCACAGGAACAAGTGCGCAACGATGTTGATCGCTTCATTGTCGCCGAGTTGCAACGACGCGATGCGAAGCTCGCGCCCGAGGCAGCGCCGCTGACGCTCGTGCGCCGCGTGTCGCTCGACTTGACCGGTCTCGCGCCCACGCCCGAGGAGATTGCCACGTTTCTGGCCGATACGGCGCCCGATGCGTATGAACGAATGGTCGAACGCTATCTGGCCAGCCCCCGGTATGGAGAGCGTTGGGGGCAGCATTGGCTCGACGCCGCCGGCTATGCCGATAGTAATGGCTACTTCAATGCCGATACGGATCGTCCGCTGGCCTATCGCTATCGTGATTACGTCATCGCGGCATTTAATGCTGACAAGCCGTTCGATCAATTCTTGCGCGAGCAGATCGCTGGCGACGAATTGGCCGGCTTGCAACCTGGCGGCGACGTCACGCCCGACATGGTCGAGCGGCTTGTGGCGACCCACTACTTGCGCAACGCTCCTGACGGCACGGGCGAGAGCGATGGCAATCCCGACGAGCAACGCGCGGATCGATTCACGGTCCTTGAAGGAACGGTGCAGATCCTCGGTAGCAGCCTGCTGGGCATGACCGTGCAATGCGCCCGCTGCCACGACCACAAGTTCGAGCCTCTCACGCAGAGGGAGTATTACCAACTGCAGACGATTTTCTGGCCGGCTTACTGCCCCGACGACTGGCGCAAGCCCAACGAGCGCACAGTTTCCGTCGCGCATGCCAGTCAGCGGCAGGAACATGCCGACCTGGTCAAGCATCTTGACGACCAGATCAAGGAGCGCCGCGAGAAGCTTGCACAGCAGGCCAAGGAACTGCGCAAGCGTTTAGCCGACGAGCGCCTGGCCGGCCTCGAGCCGGCGCTGCGCGGCGAACTCGAACACGCCCTCAAGCTTAGAAAAAGCGTGCGCAGCGATCCACAGAAAGTGATTGTTAAAGCGCACGAAGACGCCACGGAACTGGCGGAAGACGCGCTCGCCGAGAAGTTCCCAGATTACGCGGAGCTGCGGGAGCAGACCAATCAGCAGATCGAAGCACTCGAAGGGCAGCGCCCCGCGCCGCTCGAGGAGTTGGCCGTGCTGTGCGACGTACAGTCGACGCCGCCCCCTCATCATTTGCTGGTGCGCGGCGATTATCGCGCACTCGGTTCCGAGGTTGCGCCCGGTGTTCCCGCCGTGATGAGCGACGCCGATCGTCAGTATCAGGTGGAACCGGCGCGTACGCCCGCCGCCGGTCGGCGCACGGCGCTCGCCGCCTGGCTCACCAATCCCCGGCATCCGCTCGTAGCGCGGGTCACCGTCAATCGCCTATGGCAGAATCACTTTGGCCGTGGGCTGGTCGCTTCGGCCGACAATTTTGGTTACACCGGCGTCCCGCCGACCCATCCTGAGTTGCTCGACTACCTGGCGGTCGAGTTCATTCGCTCGGGCTGGAGCACCAAGGCCCTGCATCGTTTGATTCTCAACTCAGCGACCTATCGCCAATCGAGCGTCACCAACGAAGCGATTCATCAGGCTGATCCTGATAACCTGTGGCTGGCCCGTTTTCCCATGCTACGGCTGGACGCCGAAGAAATTCGCGACGCCATGCTGCGCGCCAGCGGCGAGCTCGATTTACGCGCGGGGGGGCCTTATGTGCCGACGCGGCGGGCCGAGTCGGGTGAAGTGGTCGTCGCCGACGGCGCCGAGGGGGCATTGCGGCGTTCGATTTACCTGCAGCGCCGCCGTACTCAGCCTGACAGCATGCTCGACGTCTTCGACGTGCCGCAGGGGAGCAACAACTGCACACGGCGCAATTCATCGACCATTGCCCTGCAATCGTTGAGCTTGATGAATTCCGACTTTGTCAACGCCCGGGCGGAATCCTTCGCGGCACGGCTCGACCGCGTTTGTGGTGACGACACAGCGGCGAAGGTTCAAGAGGCCTTCTTGCTGGCCTATTCGCGTCCGCCCAGCGGCGATGAGGCCGCTGCGGCGCAACAGTTCTTGGCTCAGCAACCGCAGAATTATCAGGGACACCCTGACGCGCAGTCGCGCGTATGGCGAGACTTCTGCCACATGCTCCTGGCCAGCAGCGCGTTTTTGTATGTCGAATAAACCCGGTGCGTTTCCTATGTGGAATCCAATCAATCGTCGCGCGTTCCTGGGGCGCTATGCTGGCGCTTTAGGCGGACTGGCGCTGGCCGACCTGCTTTCCGGCACGACCACCGCCGCACATGCAGACAACTCGTCGCCCGTCGGCCAGGCAAAGGCCGTGATCTGTTTGTTTCAGCACGGCGGGCCGAGCCAGATGGATCTGTTCGACGCTAAGCCAGAACTCACGCGGCATGCCGGTAAGCCGTACCCAGGCGAGCTAGAGGTTCACTTTCACGAACAAAAGGGAAATCTGCTCGCCTCGCCGTTCGAATTTCAACCGGCCGGACAGTGCGGCATGCCCCTGGCCGAGATTCTGCCCCACACAGCGCGCGTGGCCGACGAGTTGACGCTCGTTCGTTCGATGACCACCGAAAGTGTCGATCACGAAGCGGCCTTGCGCTTGATCCACAATGGCAAGATCATGCCTGACCGCCCGGTGATGGGCTCGTGGGTGGTATATGCCCTGGGGACCGAGAACCGCGACCTGCCGGCCTATGTTGTTCTCTCCGACCCTGGTGGCCTGCCGGTCGATGGCATTCGCAATTGGCAGAGCGGTTGGCTGCCGGCGCTCTATCAGGGAACGCCTTTCCGCGCCAAGGGCTCGCCGGTTTTGCATCTCACTACGCCCGAGGGGGTCACGGCTGCAGCGCGCCGCGGCGAAATGTCATTCCTCGAAGCACTAAATCGCGCCCACCTGGCGCGGCACCCTGGCTATACGGAACTCGAAGCGCGCATTGCAAATTTCGAAACGGCCGCGCGCATGCAAACTGCTGTGCCCGAGATTCTGGACCTGACGCGCGAAACCGAGGCGACGCGGCAGATGTACGGCCTCGACAATCCTACGACGGCCGAATACGGCGCCCGCTGCCTGCTGGCCCGCCGGCTGGTCGAGCAGGGAGTCCGTTACGTGCAAGTCTTTATGAGCGGACAGCCTTGGGACACGCATGCCAAGAACGCCGACAATCTGCGCGGCCTGTGCGCTCGGACCGATCAACCTTCGGCGGCGCTCGTGCAAGATCTGAAGCAGCGTGGGCTGCTCGACTCGACGATCGTCCTGTGGACCGGCGAGTTCGGCCGGCTGCCGATTTCGCAAAAGGCCGACGGCCGCGATCACAACCGCCACGCGTTCAGCCTGTGGCTGGCCGGAGGAGGATTCAAACGCGGTTACGTCCACGGAGCGACGGACGACTTTGGCTACAAATCAATCACGGACGTCGTGAATGTGCATGATTTGCACGCCACGATCCTGGCTGCACTGGGATTGGACCACGCCAGGCTGACCTTCCCGCATGACGGCCGCGCCGACAGCCTCACTGACCACGAAGTGACAAAAGCCCGCGTGATTCACGAGCTACTGGCGTGAGAAACTCGGGCAGCGGGCCAAGAGGAGAGAAGAGTAGCCGGTAGCCAGTAGTCAGAAGAATTAGAGCCGTGTTGGCAAGGCGAGTGCGCGTGAGTGCCACTGGCTTCGTATGTGTGAGCGGCACGCGTGGGCTGCTACTCGGGCTTTTCTGCCGTTAGACCCTCGACCTCGATCCGCCACTCGGCTCCCTCCTTGATCGTAATGCGGGTGCGGTCTTCGTTGACTTCACCCAGCGAGTTTTCCGTGAATCGGCCGTCGGTCGTTATCTCGAGCGTGATGCCCGCCACGTCGACCACTTTGGGCTTTTCGCCATCTAAATACGCCATGTGCAGCAGCAGGACCTTGCCATCCCACTTCAGATCGATGACGTGATCCGCTCGCAGGTGGAACGGCCACGCACTGTCCACGATCCGGATAAATTGAAAGATGTCGGCGAAGTCTCCATGGGTGACGACGCGCACCGTCTTGTCGTCGATCTTCGAGGAGGTAGTTTTGCGATTCGTGGCCCCGAATTCGGCCAGGAAGTCGTACGCACTGGGATCGGTGTCATCTTTTGCGTCGGCGTAAAGTGCCGCGTCCCACACGCTCAGCACCTCAGCGTGGCCGCCGCCCCCTTGAGCCAGGTGCAGCTTGATGTGTTCCACCTTGGGAAAGTATTCGTTGTCGTCGGCCGCGGAGGCGACTTGCGCTATCACTAGAGCGACGACGCCTAGTGCAAGTCGAAAAGGACTCATCGGAAACTCCCCAAGGCATTGAGCGGACTAAAAGGAATGGTATGACGAAAAAGCTCTCGCATTGGCTCATGCGCCAGACGGCGACTGCACTGGCACCTAGACCAAATTCTACCCCACTCGCCGCGCAGCCGCGAACATTGGGCCCTCCGCCCCGGCTATAATCGCCATTCACGCCAATAACCTGCCTTCGATTCATTCCCCGAGCACTTGATGAAACGCACGTCGCTTTACGGCCTTTGCTTCTTTCTCTCTGTCGCTGTGTTGATTGTCCTGCCGCGGAATTTGACTGCCGCGGAGCCTACTTTAGCCTTCCCGGGAGCGGAGGGTTTCGGCCGGTTCGCCCGTGGCGGGCGGGGTGGGGATGTGTATCACGTCACGACGCTTGCTGACGAGGGGCCCGGCTCGTTGCGGCACGGTCTCAGCACTGCCGACGGACCGCGCACCATCGTCTTCGATCTTTCCGGCACGATCGAGCTGAAGAAGCCGCTGGTGATCGAGAAATCCTTTCTCACCGTTGCCGGCCAGACCGCTCCTGGCGATGGCATTTGCCTGCGTGACCAGACCGTGCAGATCAAGAACGCGCAGCACATCATTGTTCGCTATTTGCGTCTGCGCTTGGGAGACCAAAACAAGCCGCGCCCGTCCGGGCCCGATTGTCTGAACACCACGGATGTCGATCACTTGATCCTGGACCATCTTACGGTGTCGTGGGGCATCGACGGCAATCATGACTTGCGCCGCGGCGGCAATTTCACCCTGCAATGGTCGATCTATGCCGAGGCACTCAACGACAGCCTGCACGAGAAAGGGACGCATGCCATGCTGGCCTCGTTCCGCGATCTGACGGATAACATTTCACTGCATCACAACCTGTTCGCCAGCAGCCGTGAGCGGCATCCCACACTCGGCGGCAGTCCCCGGACCAAGCCCGAGGCGATCGCCGATTTCCGCAACAACGTGATCTATAACCTCAGCGGCGCGACGAACCTGGGCAACTGTCGCATCAACGTGATCAACAACTACTATCAAGCAGGTCCGAATACGCCCGCCGGAGCCAAGCCGCTAGCCACCAAATTCGAAAACGCCGGCGCCTTGCGCGCCTTTCTGGCGGGCAATGTCTTTGCCGGCAACGCGGCGCTGACGACCGACAACTACCAGGCGATCGACTTCCTGCGGTGGAGCAAGGGGGGGTATCTGGCCACCTCGCTGGCGGCGATTCGCGCCGATCACGAATTCGACGTCGGGCCGGCGCGGCCGGGGACTGACTCTGCTGAAGTTGCGTACACACGCGTTCTGGCGAGCGCCGGCGCCAGCCACCCGCGCGACGCGGCCGACGCACGACTGGTTGACGGAGTTCGTGCAGGCACGCACCGCATGATCAATTCCCAGGCCGAGGTTGGTGGCTGGCCGCAGCTCACGAGCAAACCGGCCCGGCTCGATACCGACGGTGACGGCATGCCTGACGCGTGGGAGAGAGAGCACCAACTCGACCCGGCCAACGCAGCCGACGGCGCTACCGATGCGGACGGCGACGGCTACACGAACCTGGAAGAGTATCTGAATAGTCGGCTGCCGGCAGACGGCAGCGGGCAGCAAGGCGAGTAGCCGGCAGCTGGCAGCGGGCGGAGGGCAGTAGGAAGACAAGCTCCGGACTCGGTCGCAGTCGTCTGCCCCAGGCCTTTGTACTAGTTCAGAGCCAGTTCCGGTTTCAAAACCCCCTCGTCGATACGGACGGGGTGCCACTGCTAGCTTGCCTGGCAGTGTTGTGCCGACGGACGCGCGGCCGGACCAGCCAGCCGTGGCACCCAAAATCAGTTTTGAAACCACTGCCACTTGTAGCAAAACCAGCGGTACACACGTCCGAGCTTGCAATTCCGCGAGCCCATTTCCTAGCCGCTTCAGTTTCTGCGGTCTCTGCGTCATCTGCGGATGAACACGCAGAACTGCTGGCGCATCTTTGGATTTGCCAGCGCGATGTTGCACGGTCCAGCGCTACGGGCGAAGCATCAGCCTGCCGAGCTGGTGCTCTTCCCCGCCGATTTGCCGGGCGGCAACTTAAAACCGGTAGCTGCCGATTGTCCAGATCATGCCGGCGTAGCCGCCGGCGCCGCTGTCGAAGGCGTCGTACGAGTAGGGGTAATAATCGGCTGCCGGCGTGAAGTCGTTCCCCTGCGACGCGGCGCCCGCAGAGCTCGCGCGTTCCGCGGCTTGCAGCTGTTGCTCGCGCTGGCGAGCGCGCGAACGCTCTTCGTTGTAAGCCAGCTGGCGTTGTCGGGAGTTTTCAAACGACTTCTGCATCTGGGCCGTGGCTTGACGCTTCGACGTAATGGCCGCCAACTTCTGTTCGATCTGCCCGGCGCTAGAGGACAGCAAGTCAGGCAACTGCTGACGCACCTTGCGGGCGTAAGTCGGCGAAGCCACGGCCAACGTCTCCGCCAGGTAGGCTTGTGCATCGCGCGTCGTCTGACCGTCGAGGATTTCCAACTTCGCCGTCATGTCCGTCATGAATCGCTGCATCTGCGCGGACGACATCCGCTTGATGCCGGCTGCGAGTCGGGCACGCGTTTGTTTCACTTGCTCAGCATCGTACAGCGACTGGGACGAGAGCCATTGGTCGAATTGGCTGATCGTATCTTGCCACTCGGGGCTGTTGAGAATTTGCTGACGCGCGGCCGAATCGTTCGAGGCCAGGCTCTTGACGTCCCCCGCAGGCGTCGTAGCGGGACTTGCCGCACTTTCACCGCTGACCGTTCGTCGCGCGGGGCCTGCTGCTTTCGCTTTCGCATCGGCTTGCGCCGCCTCGGCAGCCGAGAGGGGCAACAGGCTCACACCCGCCAGGGCTAATGACGACATCCATTTCGCATGCTGCTTGAGATGGCGAAACATTGTGTCGCTCCTTTCCCGCAAGGCTAATCGCCCGGGCTGCAAATGTCTATTTTTTCGCAGGCTTTCGTTTGGCGTGAAACCGCACGTCCGGCGTCGGCCGACCTTCGACCTCGTCGTCCACCGATTCCCAAATCGCTGTGTTGTCGTCGATTCGGCTGTAAATGTTCGTGGCCGAGGTACGTCGTCCGTCGGGCAAAACTCCGGTGGTCGTCGCCACCCAAGCTTCGCCGTCTAGGGCCCAGACCCCTTCGCCATACCCGCCCCGCGAGTCGTAGACGAAGGAATGCACGCGATCGTGCACCGGATCCCAGCCAATCCACTGTGTTGCGCTGACGGGCGGCTCCCCCTCGGGGGTGACCTTCACCGTCCTTAAAATGTACTTCTTTTCCGGGCCCCAGGAGCAAGAAACCTCGGCGGTCCCGTGAGGGCCTTCCGCCGTCCATTCGCCGATCATCCACTCCAGGTCCTTGAATCGATCGCCCACCTGAGGGGCTCGATACGGCGATTCCCGCACGCCGTCGATGATCCACTTGCCACCGCGCTTGACCCACATCGCGCAATAGCGGCCTAACGCGTGGCCCGGCCCCGTCGCAGCGGGTCGCTCGACTGTACCGTCTTCGACCGCAACGTCCGGAGCGATAAACCGAATTGCCAATGTTTCGGTCTTGGGGGCGGGACGGGAAATATGGCCATCCGCGCGTGCCTGAGCCCGCGCCCGCAGCAACGCCGCTTGGATCTTGTAAGCATGACCCTGAGAATCCACATAGTCGGCATCCGGCGCCCAAAACGCTGCAATCGTTTCGACGTCTCCCAACTCCACAGCCTGCCGATAGGCGTCGACCGCCTTGCGGATCTGTTCCTGTTCTTGCGCGCTGGGGGTCGGCTGCGACACATTCTGCTCAGCGGCGGGCGCCTCTTGGGAATGCCCGGCAGTGCTCCATCCCAGCGACAAACACAGCGCGAGTAGGGCCGCCTGGCCGCAGTGACGGATCTCAGCGCAAAAACCCAATCCACAAGCACGATCGCGTGGTGTCATGATTCCAGGGCGCTCGACGGTGACGAAAAGAAAGGGACCTGACTGGCCGCCCTTCATTTTACCCCCCCAGGGCACGCGGGCGAAACGAATCAGCGGCGAACCTGAGCCGGCCGGGGCACCTTTCGCACGGCGACACCCCGCAGAATCTCTGCAATCGCTATCGCAGGCGCTAACTGCGCGAATGGCGAGGACGACCGTGGAGCTAGCGCGACCTACAGGGCGCGCAACGTTCGCCCCGCCGAATGTTGCGCCTTAGTGCCAGTCGGCGGCGGGCCAAACGATGGCCGTGCCGTCGCGGCTGCTGGTTAAGAGCAGCTTGCCATCAGGCGAGAAGGCCACGGACGAAATTTCCTGCGAATGCTGTTTCAGATGCAGGATTTCCTTGTCGGTCGTGGCATCCCACAACTTCACGGCGTTATCCTGTCCGCCCGTCGCGGCGCGCGTACCATCGGGCGAAAACGCGACGCTCGTAACAGCAGCCGTATGGCCTTTGAGGACGAACAGGCATTTGCCCGTTTCGGCATCCCAAATGCGTGCCGTATTATCCTCGCTGCCGGTCATGACCCGCGACCCGTCGGCCGAAAACACCGCCGATAGAACCGCCCATTCGTGACCTGTCAGCACGGCGAGCGAGGCGCCGGTCGCCGCGTCCCAGATGCGTGCGGTCTTGTCGCTCGAGGCAGTGACGATGCGCGTGCCATCGGGCGAGAACCG
>CAMFLN010000030.1 GCA_945957305.1 uncultured Planctomycetaceae bacterium
CGGATGTGGAGGAGGCGGACCGTCGGGGGGAGGCGGACCATCGGGACCAAAACCGCCGGGAGGAGCGTAAGGGCGGTCGCCTGGCGGAGGGGGCGGAGCGCGCCTTTCGCCTTCTTGATCTGCATCATCATCGGCGGCGTCGTTCGCCAACTCCGTCGCCGCCCGCACCGCCGCCCCGAGTCCCCCCCGCACGGCATCGCCCGTCAGACGCCGCCCTGCGGCAGGCGCTTGGCCACGCAGCAGCCCACGAACACGGCCGGCCTCGGTGGGCTTGGCGGCAGGTTTGGGGGCTTCGGCCGGCTCGGCGGTCGCCTCTGCCGCCTTGGTATCGTCAGCTTTTTCCGGTGTCTTTGCCTCGGGCGTTTTAGCCGAGGGGGCCTTGTCATCAGCCGGCGCTTTGTCCTCGGCTCGTCCGGCATTGCCGAGAACCAGGCATAAACTAACCGCGAGCCAGGCTGTACTTTGCATGCTCATAAAAACGATCTCCTCTCGGCGAGAGCGGAATTGTCGGGGTAACACGCAGGCGTTCACTTTCAAAGCTCGCCGCCTGCCATTTCTTGTTCGAATTGATCGATCCGCGTTTGCAATAGCGCGATACTGTCTGGTCGTTCGTGCCAGGCATGTTCGACCGTTTGAAACTCTTCCGCAAGACTGGCGGTTTCGGCCGCCAGCTCATCGTCCCACGGTTCGATCGCCAACGTCTGATGAAGATTCTCGGCCGCGCTTGGTTGCGCCGACGGTGATTGCTGTGCGGCTGTATGATCCGACTGCATAGTCGAAGGTTCCGAAGTTTCCGGCGACTTTGCCGGGGCCGCAGCCGCGAAATCGCGTCCCGTCTGCGGGGCGGAATCACCGCGGCGCAAGGTAGTCAGACCCAGCATCAATAACAGCGATGCGGCCACAGCCAGCGCCGTCATGCCGATCCGCAGCCGACGCCGTCGCGCGCGCCGCTGGACCCGGGCGGCGATACGCGCAGAGAGCTGTTCGACGTCGCAGGGAGTTTCGGCCGCGGCCAGCAGATGCGCAAAAGCGCTCCAGGCGTCAGCCAACTCGGCGTCGCGCGTCGGATCGTGATCAAAATCGCTCACTCGCATTTCTCCACCAGCAGTCGTCGCAAAGCCTGCAATCCTCGTCGGGCATGGCTCAGCACTGTGTTCGTCGGACATTTCATGACGACCGCGATTTCCTGAAACTCCATGTCGCCATAATAACGCAGCAGCAGTGTCCGCCGTTGAGCGTCGCTCAATGCTGTCAGAGCGTCGTTTAACTGGCGGCGATTCTCAGTTTCCAACAACGTCGCCAGCGGGGCCGTTTCGATCGCGGCGGGCTCGATCACCTGCCATTGCGTTTCGTCGGCAACGTGTTCCCGTTGTTGGACGCGGTGGCGATCACAAGCCAGCCGGTCCGCGATACGCAACAGGTATGCCCTCGGCTTCCCCTGCTCGACGTAGCGCTGTCGTGCTTCCCAGGCACGGCAAAACACCTCTTGGACCAGATCGTCGGCCGCGTGCGGATCACGCACGAGTGCCAGCAGGTAGCCCCGCACAGCCGGCGCGTGGTCCCGCACCCATTCGGTCAGGCGCTCGGTTTGCGGGGTGCGATTGGCCATCACTACAACGTTAACAACGGGGGCCGGGTAAGAAAAATTGCAGGCTTGCTGAAAAAACAGGATTCGACTGCCAATTGACCCTATTCCCGGCCAATAAGGATCGTCTGGATCATACCGCTAAACTTCGCTTGCCACTCAGTCCGCGGCCTAACGCCAAACTCGTGGCCCGCTCTACACCTACAATCAGTGGCCGAGCCGTTGACGCGGTCCCTCGCCTCGCCGATGCTTTACAAATGCCGTGGGCACACCGGGTAAGGCGGACCCGCGCCGGCGGCCGCACTGTCGAGGAGTCCCCGGGTGTCAGAATCCCGCCTGTTGATTGTCGATCCCACTGCCAATCCACGCGCAGACTATGCGCTGGGCCTGGCAGGATTAGAACCGCGCGAGTGCGTGTTCGAGAGCGATTCCGCTGCGGCCGAGCGGCGACTGGCCGACGAATCCTTCGACGCCCTGGTGGTAGGGGTCCGCACGCCCGGGGATGCGTCTCTGGAAGTGGTGGAGCGCTTGCGGCGGCGCGACCCGACGTTACCCATTGTGCTCATTGGCCCCCCGGCGCTCGATAACGGCGCCAGGGCCGCATTGCATTCGCAGGCGGACGAAGTATTGACAGCGCCGCTGGCACGCGGCGTTCTAGCGGAGTCGCTCAAGCGCTTGTTGGCGCAGCGACGCCTCGACGCTGAGCGAGAATTGTTGCGGCGGCAGATCGAACGCCCCTACAGCTTCGATGACATCATCGGCACTTGCCCCGCCATGCGGAAAGTGTTCGAGATGATCGACCAGGTCGCCGACTCAGGCGTGGACGTGCTGGTCGTCGGCGACACGGGCACCGGCAAGGAACTGGTCGCCCGCAGCATTCATCGCCGCAGTCGGCGTGCCGAAGGCCCCTTCGTGCCGGTCGATTGTGGCGCCATTCCCGAGAACCTGTTGGAAGCCGAGTTCTTTGGTCACGAAAAAGGGGCCTTCACGGGCGCCGAGCACCGGAGCATCGGTCTCTTGGAATTTGCCAACGGTGGGACGTTCTTTTTGGACGAGTTGGGAGAGTTGCCGCTGCTGATGCAGGCAAAGCTGCTGCGCACGCTGCAAGAGCGCAAAATTCGCCGCGTCGGAGGTCGACAGGAAATCGACGTTGATGTCCGTATCGTCGCGGCTACGGCGCGCGATCTGGATTCGATGGTCGCGCAGCAGCGCTTTCGCAAGGATCTGTATTACCGCATCAACGTGGTGCGGATCACCTTGCCCCCCTTGGCAGCGCGTGGCGACGATTTAGGCTTGCTGGCCGAGTATTTTGCCGTGAAATACAGCCGCGAAATGAACAAGCCGATCGCCGGCATCACGCCCGAGGCGTACCAGGTGTTGGCGCACTATTCGTGGCCCGGCAACGTGCGCGAGCTGCAAAACGTAATTCGCCGCGCGCTTGCGCTGTCGACCGATACGATGATCGGCTTGGAAGACCTGCCAGACGCCCTGGTCATCGCGGCAGGCGCCGATTCGCGAGCCGGCGTAGGCCCGGCCGGGTACTTTCGCTTGCGGGATGAACATATGGCCCGCTTCGAGCGGCAGTACCTCGCCGACCTGTTGCGACGTCACGGGGGCGAAGTGACGTCGGCGGCCCTCGAAGCTCAGCTGCCGCGTGGCACGCTGTATCGCCTGTTGAAGAACCACGGCATCGACGCAGGCAGCTTTCGTTAGGCGGGGTGACCTGCCGAGCCGGCGCGCCTCAAGCTTGTGACACCCCTCGCGCGCGGCGCGACTTTCGTCGTAAGTCGTGGTTCAACCGAATGTTGGCTCGATGAAGCTGTGGCGAAACTGGCCCGGAATTGTCGCACTCGTGGCAATCAAATCGCGCCACCACCAGGATGTCGGGAAATGCGCGGAATCACGGAAGTTGAAAGTAGATCATGATTTAGCGGGGCGCCGGGCGTGCGACACCGGGTTGTCGGCCCTGCGTGGCACAGTGATTGCTTTTCATGACCGTCGGCATCTGGAAGTACCGGGTGAGGCGGCCTGAGATCAATCATCAGACCATGTGTGCAGGAAAGCGAGGCGTGACATGAAGAAAATCGAAGCTGTAATTCGCCACTTCAAGTTGGAAGACGTCAAGAACGCGCTCACCGAGAAAGGTGTGCACGGCATGACGGTGACCGAAGTGCGCGGCTTCGGTCGTCAAAAAGGGCATACCGAAACCTACCGCGGCGCGGAATACGCCGTGGACTTCATTCCCAAGGTGAAGCTCGAAATCGTCGTCTCGTCGGCGGACGCCCACACGGTCGTGGACGTGATTGTCAACAAAGCTCGCACGGGCCAAGTCGGCGACGGCAAGATCTTTGTGAGCGACCTGACGGAAGTCGTGCGCATTCGCACCGGCGAGACCGACCACGCCGCGCTGTAAAGCGCGACGCGCAGACTTCGTTTCGCGCTGCAATTAGCCGGGAAGTGCGACGAACCGGGAAGTGACAATGGCGGACGTCACTTCCCGGTTTTTTTGCGCCGCGAGTGTTACTTGGCAGTGACGGCGCTATTCGCGCCAGGGCCGGCGCTGCGCACTTCTTCGCTGGCGAATTCCGAGTACTTGGCGAAGTTTTCGTGAAACAGCGCGATCAACTTATCCGCGGTGCGCTGATAATCGGTCGACGACGACCAGGTGTTTTTCGGTTGCAAGATTGCATCGGGTACGCCCGGGCAGCGCAGCGGAACTTCCAGACCGAACGACGATTCAATCGTGGTATCGACGCGGGCCAGCTCCCCGGAATGGATGGCGTCGATAATGGCTCGTGTGTAAGCGAGCTTGATGCGCGAGCCTGTGCCAAAGGATCCGCCCGACCAACCGGTGTTCACCAACCAGGCCTGCGCGTCGTGAGCCCGAATTTTTTCGGCCAGCAGAGTGGCATATTTCGTGGGGTGCCAAACCATGAACGCCGCGCCGAAACAAGCAGAGAATGTGACGGCCGGATCGGTGATACCCACCTCGGTTCCGGCGACCTTGGCCGTGTAACCACTGAGAAAATGGTACATCGCCTGCGCCGGCGAGAGCTTGCTGACCGGCGGCAACACGCCATATGCGTCGCAAGCCAGGAAAATGATGTTCGACGGATGACCTCCCACGCACGGTATTTTGGCGTTGGGAATAAACTCGATCGGGTAACAGGCCCGCGTGTTCTCTGTCAGCGAGGCATCGCTGTAATCCGGTTCGCGCGTCGCTTCGTCGTACCTGACATTTTCCAAAACCGAGCCGTAACGAATGGCGCGAAAAATCTCGGGTTCAGCGGCTGCGGACAATCCGATGCACTTGGCGTAGCAGCCCCCCTCGATATTGAAGACGCCCTGATCCGTCCAGCAATGTTCATCATCGCCGATCAACCGGCGGTGCGGGTCGGCTGACAGCGTGGTCTTGCCGGTGCCCGAGAGTCCGAAGAAGAGCGTGACGTCGCCGCCGCTCCCCTCATTGGCCGAGCAGTGCATGGGGAACACGCCCCGCAGCGGCATGAGGTAATTCATGATCGTGAAGACACCCTTTTTCATCTCGCCCGCATATTCGGTGCCCAGGATCACGACCTCGCCACGCTCAAAGCTGATGTCGACGCTGGTGCGCGACGTCATCCGCGCTGTGAGCAAGTTGGCCGGAAACTCGCCGGCGTTGATGATCGTGTAATCGGGGTCGCCGAACTGTGCTAGTTCTTCCGCCGACGGGCGAATCAGCATGTTGTACATGAACAGGGCGTGGTAAGGCCGCGCGCAGATCACGCGCACCTTCAGGCGATGCTGTGGATCCCAGCCGGCGAAGCCATCGACGACGTAGATCCGCGGACGCGTTTGCAGGTAGTCGACGGCCCGCTGCAGATTGGTGAGAAACGTGTGATCGTCCATGGGGATGTTGATATCTCCCCACCACACATTGCCCGAACTGTCGGGATGATCGACCAGTCGTTTGTCCTTGGGACTGCGGCCGGTCTTCGAGCCCGAGCGCGACATCAGGGCGCCTGAACTGGCCAGCGCTCCGTGGTCATGGGCGACCGCCTCTTCGTACAAGCGCGCCGGTGAGACATTGTGCAGAACGTTGGCGACCGAAAGGCCGTAGCGGTCGAGATTGAAAGATTCTGGCATGAGGTTCTCGTCAGAAGTGTGTCGTGCCAGGGGGGACGTTTTTCCCTGGCTCGCAATCTGCTGGCTGTGCCCACGCTTTGACCGCCGCCTGCAAGCAAAGCGATTCACGCTCGACAGTGAGCGAAGTGGCGATTCTCCTGAAAATCGGCGATTCTGTTTGGTCTGGAGGCCGTGAACTATACGCCGGCCGGACTAGCCAGTCCAAGCTCGGCGGCGATGGTTTGTAGTGCGGAAATGACAAACTGAATGTGCTCATCCAGCTCGATGCCCAGATCGGCGGCGCCGCGCACGATGTCGTCGCGATTCACAGCGGCCGCAAAGCCCTTTTGTTTCAACTTCTTGCGCACGCTCGAGGCCTGCATGCCGGCGAGGCGCTCGGGGCGAACAATGGCCACGGCTGTGATGAATCCGCTCAATTCGTCGCAGGCGTAAAGCGCCTTGTCGAGCAGCGATCGTCTGGGACAGTCTGTCAGATAGTCCGCGTGCGATTTGATGGCGTAGATGACCTGCTCGGGGTAACCCAGCCCGGTGAGGATCGCCGCCCCCTGCAGGGGATGATCCGGAGGGTCAGGCCACCGCTCGTAATCGAAGTCGTGCAGCAGGCCCACGATGCCCCAGGTCTCTTCGTCCTCGCCAAATCGTCGCGCGTAGGCTTTCATGGCCGCTTCTACGGCCAGCATGTGCTTGCGCAGACTGTCGCTGGCCGTGTACTGGCAAACGAGTTGAAAAGCGTCAGCACGATTCACGATTGCCCGCGGCGAAACACACGTAAGAGAGCAAGAAGGTTCAACATCGTCGACCGCGCTTAACGACGGGTCGAATCGTTCGACTTGTCTTCGGCCGCGGCGGTTTGCAACTCGCGCCACGGCTTCGAAGCCTCGTAACTCTCGAGTTCCTTGGTCAGGTCCGACTTCTGGGTTTCGTCCCCCAGCTCGACCGCCTTCTTCGACCATTCCACGGCCTTGGCGAAATCGCCAGTTTCGGCGTAGCCGGCCGCCAGCGTGCTAAGGATATGCGGCTGCTTGTATTCGGTCACTTCGCAAGCCTTGGTGGCCAACTCGATGGCACGCTTCCCATTGCGGAGCGATTCGTCGGGGCTCGTGGCCAGCACCCAGGCCAAGTTGTTCAGGACGCCGCTGTCCTCGCCGTTAATGGCCAGGGCTTTTTCCAGGTCTTCGACCGCTTCACGATGTTGGCCGCTGGTCAGATAAAGATCGCCGCGGCCACGATAAGCCATCCAATCCTTGGGATCTGCTTGCAAGATCTCGGCGTACAGCTGCAAAGCGTCCGCGGTCTTCCCTTCCACGACGTAAACCGCGGCCAGTTGCAAAGCGGCCGATTGATCCGTCGGTTCAAGCTTGCGGGCGAGCTTCAGATCGCTCTCCGCAGCCGTGAATTTCTTGGCATGAGCCAGCAGCGACGCCCGCTGACGCAGCGCCGGCACCAGGCCCGGCCGCAAGTCGAGCGCCTTGTTGAGGTCTTCGAGGGCTTCGTCCAGGTGGTCGGGAATCGCGGCCTCGGCCCGCAACAAGAGAGCCGGGACGTTATCGGCATCGATCCGCAGAACTTCGCTGAAATCGGCCAAGCCCGCCTCGCGCTTGCCGGCCAGGATGTTGATCCGGCCGCGCTGCAGCAAGACTTCGATCGAATTGGGGGCCAGCTCTAGCGCACGATCGAGACTGGCGCGAGCCTCGTCCCATTTTTGCTGGGTGCCCAGCGTGAGTGCCTTGGCTTCGTGAGTGCTGGCATCGTCCGGCGCGAGCTTGAGCGCGGCGTCGAAGTCGGCGACGGCTCCGTCCGGATCTTTCAGCGAGAGTTTAATCGCTCCACGCGTGCGCAGCGGCTTGGGGTCATTCGGCGCCAGTTTCACGGCGTCATTCAGATCGGCCAGCCCCTGCTCGGGCGATTCCTGCATGCTGGCGCGCATCATCAGCGCCTCGGCCTGCTTTTCTGGCTCGTCAGCGCTGAGGCGCACGACGTCATTGATTGCCGTCATCGCTCGCTTCGAATCGCCACCGGGCAGTGATTGCAACCGGGCGACCAGCAAATGAG
The DNA here is from genome assembly GCA_945957305.1 of uncultured Planctomycetaceae bacterium. Taxonomy (GTDB): domain Bacteria; phylum Planctomycetota; class Planctomycetia; order Pirellulales; family JACPPG01; genus JACPPG01. The sequence continues at coordinate 7,763 of CAMFLN010000030.1, forward strand.
CATCAGTGAGCGTGGCGTCGTACTGCAACGCGCGCTCCAAATCGGCCAGGCCAATCTGCCGCATTTGCGGCCATTGCGGCGGCGGAGCGCCGCGGCCGAAAATCATTTCGCAAATTGCCGAACCGCGCTCGAGCAACGACGAAGCCAGCAAGTGCTTGGCGAACTCCTGGTTCTTGTCGCTTAGGCCCTTATCCAGGGCACTTTCGCACAAGGTGATCACCGAGTTCAGGTCGCGGACACTGCGGGCCGACAGCTTGGTGTCAATCGCACGATCCAGGTCCTCCTGCCCTTGTTCGGCTCCCTCCTGGGCCCCGACGGAATTAGCGAGCAGCAAGAGTAGGGCGAAAACGGCGGTCGTGGCGGACGCACGCATGATGAAAACTCCCTCTGGATCGTCGGATTCTGTGGCCTTCCGTGGCACAGCCTGGCCGGTGTTACCGCTCTTATTATGCCCGCAATCGCATTTTGACGCTATCCGAGTCCGCCGTCCTAAGTCTCGCAAGCACCGTTGTTTATAGCGGGGCCGGTAAATCGCGACGGCAAAAGATGATTGCCGCCACCACGTAACAGGCCAGTCCGATGCCGATCAACACCCCGTCGTACTTCAGTGATAGCGTCCAGGCTTGATCGAAATCGATCACCAGAGCTTGCGGTTCGCACGCCGTGCCGAACGTCAAATACAGGAGCCAGGAAAACCGCTCGACGAGCCGGCCGATGACTTTGAACACCAATTGCACGACGTAAAACGCGCCCATCACGCCAATCGTGCGCCAACGGAAATTGTCCGTCGACGACACCATCGTGCTGACGCCCGCCAGAAAGAACATCATGGCAAAGAGGTTGAGCGCCCCGGGCAAGAAGGGCCTCCAGGAGACCTCTTCGCCGAGCGAGACAGTCGCCAGCCCGGCGCTCGTGCCCAGCAACACGGCCGTGGCCAGAATGGCCGAACCGAGCGTTGTGACCAGCGCTTGCGTGAGCAACACGCTTAGCCGCGTGACTGGTTGCGCGACCAGCATTTCCATTGTGCCGCGTCCGATTTCGCCGCTGACCGCGTCCGAGCCGCGGCCGATAGCCCAAATTGTGGTGCTGAACAGCACGACCGGGTCGACATAGGCGGCCGAGATTCGTCCCACGGGCGTGGCGACACTGGAGAAGGGCACGCCCGAAAGTTTTTCGAAAGCCGGCGGCAGGGTTTGCAAGAACGCCCCCAGCGGCCCCAGTTCAATCAAGCTCGACAGGTAAACGAACAGCCAATTGAAACAGAACAACAGCCCGGTGAGAAAAAACAGCAACAGCCGCGCGTCACTGATCGCTTTGCGCCACAGCGCCTTGTTGCCCATCACTGCACCTCGGCTCCGTGGAAGCGGTCGTAAATCGACCGCAAGCGAAACGGCTCGATCCGTACTTCGGCCAGCGGTAGAGTTGCCAGCCAACCCAACAGCGGTGACAGCTCACCGGGAGTGTCGATGCGTACGGCGTCGGCGGCGTCGTAGTGAATCTGAATTTCGCCGGCCAGGCGCGGTGGGGGCGGGGGCAACTGGCCCGTGATGCGCGCGCGGATGCGATGTTGCCGGAGCAGTTCGCTCATGATCTGCGTATGCACGAGTTTGCCTTTGCGCAGGATACAGACGCGGCTGCAAGCGTCCTCGACCTCGTCCAGCACATGCGACGAGAAAATCACCGTCCGGCCGGCTTGCTGCGCCTCGCGGACGATCGCCACGACGTCACTGCGGACCGTGGGGTCGAGATTCGCCGTCGGTTCATCCAGGATCAACAGCGGCGTGTCGGCGGCCAGCACGGCGGCCAAGGCCAGCTTCTGACGCATGCCGGTCGAATACGACGCCACGGGGCCTGTCAGGTCGAGCTCCAATCGCTCGGCGAAATCGAGCGCCCGGCTCAGGTCCGAGTCGCGGCGCACTTCGCAGAAGAATCTCAAGACTTCGCGGCCGCGCATTTGCGGAAACAGTCGTGCGTCGCCCGGCAAGTACGCCACGCGATGATGTACCGCGACGCTGTGGCGATAGCAGTCCAGTCCGTCGATCCGCGCCGTTCCGCCCGACGGCCGCAAGTAGCCCATCAGCAAGCGCAGCAGAGTTGTTTTGCCGGCGCCGTTGGGGCCCAACAGGCCAAGCACTTCGCCGTGCGGAATCTCCAAGTCGCAATGGTCCAGCGCGGTCTTGGGACCATAGATCTTGGTCAATGCTCGCGTTTCGACCAGCACCGAGACCGTCCTTGACGAAGAATCTGCGACGTTCACCCTGACACGACAAGGTCGGGTGAGGCCCTGTATTGTTGACGTGGGATGCGCGGCTGACAAGCGGGGTGAGCCGAGGCGCTAGCTGCCCACGGGCGCGACCAGCGCTGCGATATTTTCGGCCGTGACCGGCTCGATCACGCCGCGCTCGCAAATAATTCCCTGGATCAAATGCGCGGGCGTCACGTCAAAGGCGGGATTGTACGCCTTGACCCCGGTGGGCGCTGTCTGGCGGCCAAAGCCGTGCGTGATTTCTGTCGCGGCGCGTTCTTCGATCGGGATCTGGCTGCCGTTTTCCAGCGACAGGTCGAACGTACTGGTCGGCGCCGCAACGTAAAAGGGAATTTCGTGCGCCGCGGCCAGCAAAGCCACGCCGTAGGTGCCGATCTTGTTCGCCGTGTCACCGTTGGCGGCGATGCGGTCAGCGCCCGTCACGACCGCTTGCACGCGCCCTTCGCGCATCACTTGGGCGGCCATTGAATCGCAGATCAGCGTCACGTCGATGCCGCGTTCTTGCAGTTCCCACGTGGTGAGCCGCGCCCCCTGCAAGAGCGGCCGCGTTTCGTCGGCATAGATGTGCAGGGTTTTGCCCGCTTCTTGCGCGGCGAAGAAGACAGCTAGCGCCGTTCCGTAGTCGCTGGTGGCCAGCCCGCCGGCGTTGCAATGCGTTAGCACGCCTTGCCCGTCGCGCAGCAGCTCCTGCCCGTACCTACCGATGGCGCGGCACATCGCCTGGTCTTCTTCGTGGATTGCCTGCGCCTCGGACAATAACAAGGCCAGGGCTTCTTGCACGCCGCAACTGACGTTCTCGGCGACGCGGCGCATGCGCTCGAGCGCCCAGAAGAGGTTCACGGCCGTGGGCCGGCTTTCGGCCAGCCGGTCAGCGGTATTATTGACCGCCACGATGAATGCATCGAGCTTGGCTTCGGCGGCCATTTGCGCGCCGATCACGACGCCGTAGGCGGCGGCGATGCCGATGGCCGGCGCGCCGCGCACGCGCAACGAACGAATGGCTTCAAAGACCGTCTCGACATCAAAGCAGTCGATCTCGGTGACTTCCAGCGGCAGCAGCGTCTGATCGATCAGACGCAGGTGTCCTTCGACGCCTCCCACCCAGCGCAACGTGGGTCGTGCTTTCTTCTGCTCGTGCGGCATGTCGCTCCTTCAAGAATGTTCAGCGTTCGAACCGTTGATCGAGCGCGAGGCCGAACGTTTCGGCCACCGCGCGATTCGTGACGACGCCGTCCGTGATGTTGACAGCCCTGGCGATGGCGGGAAAACGCCGCGCGGCATCGACCACTCCGTGCCGCGCGATGTGCAGCGCCCAGGGAAGCGTCACGTTGCAC
>CAMFLN010000031.1 GCA_945957305.1 uncultured Planctomycetaceae bacterium
GGTCATTGATAGCGGCGCAGTCGCCGAATTGCTGGCACAGTTAGTCAAGAAGACGAATGCGCGATAGCCGCCTGAATCACGGCCGCCCTATCGCTGGCAATGCTGGCAGATCGCCGGCGCAGAACCCTACTGCTTCGCCTTGCTGCTGTGGGGCGGTCTGACTAGAATGCCCGCCCCTTCCGGCTCGAGATATCGCTCGAAGTACGGAAGGGCAGGGGGGCCAGGCGGACGAATGACGTCCGGCAATTTGGCGGCAAGGAACGCCGCGGTTGCATCTGGCCAATCTGCAAACGGGCAAGTTGACGCCCGTCGCTTGGGGCCCAGACCGTTTCCGCAAACCTTGATGGATCGCCGCATGTCCGCGGAAGGGACGCCGCCGGCAGAAAATTCGCTGTTGGCGCACGTGATGGCCGGTATCACGCGCCTGGTGGTGCGCTTTCCCGTCGCCACCGTAACGCTCGGTGTGGCGTTGGCCTGCGCCTCGATGTTTCTCACCGCCACCCGGTTGGGCTTTCATACCAGCCGGCTGGATCTGCTCAATCCTGAGAGCGATTACAATCGCCTATGGATTGAATACATCAATGAATTCGGCGACGACGACGATGCCGTGGTCGTCGTCGAAGGGGATGGCCGCGACCAGGTCGTGCCTGTCTTGCAAGAAATCTCGCAAGAACTCACGCGGCAGGAACGATTGTTCCACGCCGTGCTGCACGAAGTGGACCTCGGCAAGATCCGCTCCAAAGGTTTGCATTACCTCTCGCCCGAGGAACTACTCGGGCTCGATCAATTCCTGAGCGAAGTCGGGCCAATTCTCGACGGCAATTGGTCGCTCTTGAATCTGGGGCATATGACCGAAGGTCTGTGCGCGCGGCTGGAAGCTTCGGCCCGCGCGCCGAACCATCCGGCAGCCCTGGCGATCGATGCCGAGGCGGATCGCTTCAGCACCAGCTTGCAGTCGGCGCTCGCGCCGGGAGGCCGGTATCAATCTCCCTGGCCGGCCATGCCCCAGTCGTTCGCCACACTGAGCGAATTGTCGGGCGAGTATCTGCTGACCAAGGAAGGAAAACTCGGCTTCGTCATCTTGCGGCTGGCCAAAGGGAAAGATGATTTCGCCCGAGCCACCGAAGCGACCGATGCGCTGCGCGACTTAATCGCCCAGATGTCGGCCCGCCACCCGGAAACCAAGATCGGCCTGACCGGGTTGCCGATCATGGAAAACGACGAGATGCGTTCCAGCCAATCGTCGATGTTCTGGGCCAGCTTGCTGTCGATGATCGGCGTCGGCTGCCTGTTCGTCGCCGGTTTCGGCGGCGTGCGGCACGCCCTGCTGGCGAACCTGGTGCTGCTCTTGGGCATGGCCTGGGCCTTTGGCTACGTTACGCTGGCCGTGGGACACCTGAACATTCTCAGCGTTTCGTTCACGGTCACGCTGATCGGCATTGGCATCGATTACGGCGTTTATTATTCCGCGCGTTATCTCCAGTTGCGTGACGAGCGCTACGCCTGCTCGGACGCGCTGGTGCGCACGTCGTTCGAAGTTGGGCCGTCGATTCTCACCGGTGCCGTCACGACGGCCGTGGCCTTTTTTGCCGCTGGCTTTACGAACTTTACCGGCATCGCCGAATTGGGGACGATCGCCGGTGGCGGCATTCTGCTCTGCGCCGTGGCCGAACTGGTCGTCCTGCCGGCAATCATCTGCATCGTCGATCGCAGCGGCTACGGCAAACGCATGCCCGAGGGCTTGCCCGTCCATGCCATGCTCAACCCATTGATGAAAATGCCGCGGTTGCTGCTGTTCGTCACGGTGACCGGCACGATTGTGATTTCCTTGGGCATGAGCAATTTGTGGTACGACCACAATTTGTTGAACATGCAGCCCGTTGGCCTGGAAAGCGTCGAGCTCGAACGCAAGCTGCTGACCGAGAGCGATCAAAGCGTGTGGTACGCGCTTTCCATCGCCGAGACGCGCGACGAACTGCTGAAGCGCAAGGCGGAATTCCTGAAACTGGAATCGGTCGAGCGCACCGAAGAGATCGTGTCGCTCTTGCCGGCCGACCACGAGATGAAACGCACGATGATCGCGCGGATCCGCGAACGCCTCGACGGCCTGCCCGAGCGTCCGCCGATGATCCCTGTTGATCGCCCTGAGGAGTTGGGTCGCTTGATGGCCCGGGCTCAGGAGCTGATTGCGCGGCGTAATACGCGTTCGCACGGAGCGTTCGTCCTCGAGCAAACGCGCGACAAGCTGCGGCGCATGCAGGTCGCTGAGTGCGGGGCCTTGATCTCGCAGTATCAGCAGCAGATGGCCGGCGACCTGCTGAGCCGGTTGTATGTGCTGAAAAGCATGGCCAATCCCGAGCCGCCGCAACTGACCGACTTGCCAGAAAGCTTGACCAGCCGCTTTGTCGGTGCCCACGGTCTGCACCTGCTGAAGATCTACGGTCGTGGCAACATCTGGGACATGGACGCGCTGGGCAAATTCGTACACGACATCCGTTCGGTCGACTCCCGCGCCACCGGCAATCCTCTGCAAGCGTACGAAGCTTCGCTGGAAATGAAGCAGAGCTACGAGAAGTCGGCCCTGTACGCCTTGATCGTGATCACGGCCTTGCTGTTGTTCGATTTCCGCAGCATCCGGCACACGTTGCTGGCCATGTTGCCGTTGGCGGTCGGCCTGGCGCAAACATTCGGCATCCTGGGGCTGCTGGGCATTCCGCTCAATCCGGCCAATATGATCGCGCTCCCCTTGCTCTTGGGCATCAGCGTCGACGAGGGGGTGCACATCGTGCACGACTTCCTCGATCAAAAAGGGCGCTACAAGATTTCGCAATCCACGGCCGTGGCCGTGCTGGTCGACTCTCTGACCACGATCGTTGGGTTTGGTTCGTTGATGATCGCCAGCCATCAGGGGCTGCAAAGCCTGGGACGCGTGCTGACGATCGGCGTGACGTGTTGCTTGTTCACCTCGATGGTCATGCTCCCGGCCCTGATGACGTGGTTTACACGCAATCGGCCCGAGCTGCCGGCCGACGCTCCGACGCATTCGGTCGAAGCGCGTCGTGCTGCCCTGCGTCGCCGCTATGACCCGCGCCAGCATCCCGGCACCGCGCCGCATGCGACGCCTGCGCCCCATCGGACCGAGCCGCGCCGCACGGCGGCCTGATCCCCTCCGCCGTGAGTCAGGCACGTCTGTTAAACTGGGCGCATGGATCGCGCGAAACTCACGCACTATCTGCAGCAATCGGCGTACGAACTCGGCTTTGCGCGCGCGGGCGTTTGCGCGGCCGTGACCCCCACGGGTTTCGACCGCTTGCGAGAATGGCTTCACAACGGCTACGCCGGCCAGATGCACTTCCTGGCCAAGCGCGAGGCGGCATACGAACATCCACGCCATGTTCTCGAGGGCGTGCGTAGCCTGCTCGTGCTGGCGATGAATTACCGCACCGTCGAGCCGTGCCAGCCCGCGGCCGGGCAGGGCCTGGTGTCGCGCTACGCGTGGGGCATCGATTATCACGACCTGATTCATGACCGGCTGGCCGTATTGGCCGAGCGACTGCGTGCGCACCGGCCCACGGCCGCGGTTCGCGGCGTCGTCGACACGGCTCCGCTGCTCGAACGCGAGTTCGCCCAATTGGCCGGACTCGGTTGGATCGGCAAGAACACCCTGTTGCTCAATCGAGATCTCGGCAGTTGGTTCTTTCTGGCGGTCTTGCTGACGGACGTCGAGTTGGACACCGACGAGCCGCATACCAAGGATCATTGCGGCACCTGCACGGCCTGCCTCGATGCTTGTCCGACTAATGCTTTTGTCGCACCGTATGTGCTCGACAGTCGTCGCTGCATCAGTTACCTGACGATTGAACTGCGCGAAGCGGTGCCGCGCGAGTTGCGGTCGGGCGTGGGCGATTGGGTCTTCGGTTGTGACGTATGCCAGGATGTCTGTCCGTGGAATCGGCGCGCGCCGGCGAGCGATGAAGCGGCATTGCAACCCGCGCTCGGAACTCGCCCGCTGGAATTGATTCCGTTGTTCGGACTCAGCGAAGAGGAGTTTCGCGCCCGCTTTCGCCAGAGCCCGTTGTGGCGTGCGAAACGGCGCGGCCTGCTGCGGAATGCGGCCATGGTGCTGGGCAATCAACGCTGCCGGGACGCGATGCCCGCCTTAATGCAAGGGCTAACCGACAGCGAGCCCCTGGTGCGCGGGGCCTGCGCCTGGGCCTTAGGGCAATTCGACGACCCACAGGCCGTGGTATCGCTGCAACAACGTTTGCTGACAGAATCCGATGCCGACGTGCGCAACGAATTGATGGAAGCAATTCAAAGCCTGTCTCCCCTTGCAGGCGAGGGTGGCCCCGCCGCAAGCGGCGTCGGGTGAGGGACGATTCATCTACTGCGCCGCGGACTTGCTGCCGTGTGGAGAGCCGGCGATGGGTTGGCCTTCGGAGAGGGGGCGGCCGGCGACCGTGTAGCCGAGGTCGTGCAATTGCTTGCGCACTTCGCGAAAGGCGGCGAAGCTGTCGTCGTAGGTCCACAGTGTGACCGTCGTCCGCTTCGGGTCGAAGCCGGCCAGGGCGGTGAAGAAGCGCGATTGCGAGTTCAGCGCGTCCTCGGCCGTTTCGCCCAGGTCGTCGCTCATGGGGGTGAGCGTGAAGTGCCGCAGCTGAGCGTAGCTCCCCGCGTAGCCCGAGTCGGGCGAAACGTCGACCCGTTCGACGATGTATTTCAAGCGAAAACCATCGACGGGCCCCACGGCGTCAGTGAACTCGGGCTCGCTCCGCAAGCGATCGACTTGTTCGTGCGCCCTGCGTTTGAATTTTTCGAGCAACGCTTCCAGCGGAATGGGGGCGACCAGGCCGTGCTTCAACTGAAAATGAATTTCCTTGCCGTACACGGTCTGGCTGATGGGGGTCGTGTAGGTCTTGATTTCGACCGTCTTTGACGGCGCCGTGTCGACTTCTTGGCGAGCCCCCTTGGCCCGCTTGAGGCGCGACTCGGCCAGGGCCAGGGCTTGCTGCAGATCGAATTGCTCGCGCGAGCCACCGTCCAGGGACTTGCGCTGCTCGTCGAGTTCGCGCTGCCGCTGGGCGACAATTTGCGCAAGCACCGCCCGCTCTTGATAACGACCGACGGTCGCGGCCGTGACGCGTTGAATCTCGGTGTTCAGTTCGACGATTTCTTGTTCTATCGCGTTCATCGAGGCCGTCGACTCGGCCAGCGCCGCTTGCGCTTTTTCCTGCGATTGCAAAGACGGCGAAAGCAGCGACGGCAAATGCTTGATCCGCATGCTGGCGACGACCACCAGAATGATCAGAATGCCGACAATGTTAGCGACGACGTCCAAAAAGGAGTCGTTGCCAAAGGCTTCTTCTTCTCCGCGCTGCACGCGTGCCATGAGAATCTATCTATTGCAGTGACGACGTTTGAATTTGCGTAGCGCTGCCCAGGCCTACCACAGTCCGAGTTTCTTTTTGGGGCGCGCGATTTGCGCCGGCGCCTTGGGCGCGGCTTTCACTTCGATCCCGCTGTCGGCCAGCAAGGTCTTCAGATCGGCGAAGCGCCCTTCGGCTCCTGGGGCCACGTCGACCGACAGTTCTGGACGCCAGTACATGCCGCGGCCGGCCGAGCCCCATGTCTCGACTCGTTGCCATACGGCGCCGACTAGCGGTTCGACGGCTGTTTCGGTTTCATAGCCCAGCGGTATCTCGCGCTTGGGGGACGATTGATCGGTCGGCAGCACCAGTTTGTCGGGTGTGCATTCGATGCGCACCGGCCGCGAGATCGGCACCGCGTGGCGCGCTTCCTCGGGCAAGCTCCAATTCTTCCCGCGGCTGTCCGCCATGCTGCCGCTGGCGGTTTGTTGCGAGCCGCCCAACTGGATGCTCGGCGCGCCCCCGCCGGCCGAGGACATCTGGCCACCGCTCGAAGATCCCGCGGTGATCATGCCGGCCTGACCGCCTGGGCTGCCTCCGCCGCTGGCGGCGCCCCCTCCCTGTTGTCCGCCAGTTTGTCCCGCAGTGCCACCGCGTGCCTGCTTGCCACCGGCGGCTCCGCCCGAGGCGCCCGCGCCGTTTTCTCTCGTCGCTGTCGAGGCGCCTGCGTATGCCGCTCCGCTGCCATTTCCTTCAGCCCCTTCGCTGCCCGCGCCGCCGCTACCTCCGGGTTGTCCTCGTCCGCTACCGCCAGATGCCGAACTTTCGGCGCTGCCGCCCGTGACGGTTTGAGTTGCCACTGCCGGTGAGTTGGAATTGCCGCCGGGGTATCCGGTGGCGCCGCTGGTGCCTGTGGCGCCGGATTGGGCGTACGCGCCATCAAGCGAAGTCGCGCTGCTGGCGCCGCCGGGGTTGCCGAAGCCTCCGCCGGCGGTTCGATTGGCTGTGTTGCTGGCGAGTGCGGTGTCACTGTTGCCGTAGCCTTGCCCAAGCGCGGGCCCGGCTCCCGAAGCGCTGCCGCCGGCAGGGAATGAACTGCCAGTACCACTCCCCGCTGCTGCGCCAAATGATGGGGCGCCAGTCCCTGGACCGCTACCGCTGGCGAGCATGTTTGTGCCGCCCCCTGCGCCGGTGCCCAGACCGCCTGCCGAAGTTGCGTTCATCCCGCCTGCGGCTGAGTTGCCCGGAGAGTTACCGGTTGTTCGTGCGGCGAGACCTCCTGGCGGTGCGTCCACGGCGGCGCCATACACGCTCGCCAGATCTTCTTCGTCGGCGGTTGCAGAGCCCCGGTTAGCATTGCCGGAGCCGTATCCTCCTCCGCCGCCACCGCCGGGATAACGTCCACCGCCGGCGGCTGTGCCCTGGCCGTAGCGTCCGCCGTTGCCGCGGGCGGCGTAACCGCCTCCCCCCGCGCCCCGCCCGCCCGCTGCAGGCCGACCGCCCCAAGCGCCGCGTGATTCGCTGTCGTCCGCATCCCTGGGACCGCTGTCCTGCACCACACCTCCGCCCGGCGCGGCGCGATAGTATTTCGGCGGGCGGCGTTCGTGCAGGCGCGGAGCTGCCTTGGCGATGGCTCGCTGTCGCATGCGGGCTTCGTCGATCGCCAGGCGCATGGCGTCAACCATGCCCGGCGGCGGGTCGCGAAATTCCAGCTTCCAATCTTGATCGATGAACTCGTAGCCGAATTCCGATCCCCACGAGGACATGGCCTCGCGCGCGTGATAGTAGGCTTCGATGCCGTCAGGTCGCACGAGCAACAGCGGATAGGGTTCGCCGTTGTCAGTGGGGCTTTCGTCGAGGAATTCGCGCGCGGCCCGCAGCCCGGCCGCGAGCGGGTTGCCAGGTCCCAGCGGACCTTGCAGATCGAGCGGAGTGATTTCAATCCCTTCGGGCTGCAGGATAATACGCTCGGCCGTGCATTCGATGTACATGGGCCGGCGCATGGTTTGGTTTGGACCTTCATACGGCACCACGGCATACGAAGGGCGACGTGAGCGGGCCGTGCGCGTGGCCTCTTCGAGGTCACGTTCGGCGGCCGCCGCCAATTCGCTGACGCGCTTCACTTCGGCCCGTAGTTGATCTAGCTGTTCCTGGTGCTGCGTATCGCCGGCTAGTGATTTGTGCGCCGCTTCCAGTTCTTCCAATTGCTGGCGCAAGCGGCGCGAGTGCTCTTCGATGTGGCTCAATTCCAGGCGGCGATCCTGCAGCTGGGTTTTCGTGTGGTCGCGCGAGGCGGCCAGGTGCTTGGCCCGCCAGTCGACGGTGTCACGCTGCGATTCGATTTCCTCGACTTCGGCGACCGACTCCGGGGCCTCGTCGGCATTTTTGATCTGGGCCGTGCGCACGACACAAATCAACACAATGATCAGCGCCCCCAAAGTGCAGAGCATCACGTCCAGAAACGTGAAGAGCGAGAACGCTGCAGTCTGCCGGGGCTTACGACTCATGCCGTGTTGAATACCTGGAACTGATCCTGCAACTGATTCTTCTGGCCGTCAGCGCAATCGAACCGCCAGCTCGGGCGTGTGCAACGCTGCTGTCGTTGCACAACCAGAGGAGCGCGAGCGCTACGCGAGCCGTCATGCCCGTCGATAAAATCGACGTAACCGGTAAACTGAATCGAGGAAAAGAGGTGATAGCTAGGCCCCGATTCGCGAAATCGGGCCACTCACCGTACTGAGTTGCCACCCCAGCGCCAAGGACAGTTGCGCCGCGGTGTTTTAGGGAAAGCGGCGAAGCTAGCAGTGGAAAATCTGCGTCGCCGACCCCGGCGGTGCGTAGAATACGCGAACGCCAAGCGCGAGCCACGACGTCGAGGTGGGCGTCAGGCGAGGAACCTTGCGAAAGAGTTCGCTATCGCGCTAGCGTGGTGTGCAGAGTAGAAAATCTCAGCGAGGGCTGGATCAAGGACGTAGCGCCTGCGTGCCGATACCGTCTAGCACTGTTAATCTGTTCCGATCGGCGCAAGTGTGCAGGCACGCGTGCCGCGGATTCAAGTGGCACAGCTGCGAGAACTCCATTGCCCTCGGGACGCAGCACAAAACACTGCGAGGCGCGTCGCCGCACCCCCCAACTTTGACGACGCAAACCACTGACGCGCCTTCCCAGGAGGGTACGCTCTGGTGTCGATCGGAAACGGTCCGCCAGAGCGTTTCTTTTTTTACAAGCGGTGTTCGTCAATGCTTAATCCGGGCGGGACACGAATGTGTCGACCGCCCGGACGTTGAACCCGCGACTCAAGGGGTGTGCCAGCGGCTGCTTACCAGCGATAGTGACCGTGATGCCCGTACGGCCCGCAGCCCGGGCGTCCCGGATAGCCGCGGTAAAAGCTGGCATACGGCGGGGCGCCATAGCCGCACCGGGGCCCGCCGAACGGGACACCGGCGTAGAAGTACGTCTGTGGCACGACGGGCTGCGGGTAAGCGTAAGCGCCGTACTGCGGATAGTAGCCGCCTCCGTAATAACCACCTGTGCCGAACGAGAACTTGAAACCTCCCGGCCCGGCCTGCGCGGCTGACGGGTTTGCCAAACCGGTCGCCGCGACCAGCACGGCGACCACCATTGCGGACAACATTGCGCGTCTCATGGTCCTTGCTCCACTCTCCATAGGTTAGCCTTGTTTGACCTGACCAGCGGGCGGTCACGTCTTCCAATGGTTCAGCTATACGCAGGTGCCGTGCCGTGATTATTTTTGCGCAGAAAAATCGGCCAGGCGTGCGAAATCACCGCCCATAAGGCGAGACTTGCCGATTTCAGCTCCGCTGCTGGCGCAGGAAATGCGCCGCAAACTCGCGACACTTGCCGTCGAAATGATTGCAGGGCCGCGCGGACTGTTGCGCTAGATTGCCTGCGCGACAAAGTCGTTACCCGCGATAAGTCGCGAAACAGCGTGGCGTTTCCCAGAGATGGGCTTCGACGATCGGGAAACCTTGGCCGGCCGTAAACTCGTAGATCAACCGGGCGATATTCTCCGCTGTCGGGTTCTCGTCGAGCAAGTACAGCGGCTCTCCCATCTCGCGCAAGAGAGGAACGACCGGATCGTCGCGATGCAATAACATGCGATGATCGAGCTCGTCGTCGATCCACCGGCTGACGACCTGCTTGATGTCCGAGAAGTCGAGCAACATGCCGCGCTTGTCGAGCGCTTCGCCTTCGAGCACGATGACCGCTCGCCCGTTATGTCCGTGCAGGTGCTTGCATTTACCGTCGTAATTCAGCAGACGGTGTCCATAGCAGAAGTCGATTTCACGCGTCACACGAAACATGGGTATTTCTCCGCTGAGCTCGCGGCTCAGCCCGTGGGGTAATTCCATTAAGAGTTCGACGGCGGGCTGGCATAGCGCGTCGGATCCGGCAGGCCGGCGCTGTGGAAGGCGTGCTGGCGCTCTGCGCATTTATTGCACGCTCCGCAATGCCAGCCCTGTTGCGGATGAATGCAGGAAAAGGTCAACTCTAGCGGCGCGCCTCGCCCCAGTTCCATCACTTGTTGTTTGCTCATGGTCCCAAAGGGACGCGTAATGCGCAAAGAGCTGGCCGTCGCCAGATTGAGCGCCTTCTCGTAAGTGGCGAAGAATTCGTCCGTGGCGTCGGGAAACGGGTTCGACCCGAGCGGGGCCAAGGCCAGCTCTCCCACTCCCTGCAGTTGGCACCAGAGCACGGCTTTGATGAGCAAGAGCGCATTGCGCCCCGGCAAGTACACGGCCTCGTCGGGGGTGTCGGCTCCCGGGACAGCCCCGCCCGTCGTGCTCCAGTGGACTCCGTAGACATCTGCCAAAGGCAGGTCGAGCGTCACCAGCGGCGCCAAGGTAGGCCGCGCGACAGCCTGCAGGAAACGCGCGAGCCAGGCACGCTCGGTCTCTTCCCAGGCCAGATGGCAACGCACATAGATCGGCTGCACGCAACGCCTTTGCTGCAGCAGGTGCGCTAGAAGGATCGAACTATCGAGCCCGCCGCTGATCAGCACTCCTGTAGCAGCTGGTGAGGCCTTATCGGACATCGAGAGAATTCACTTTCGCTGCCAAGCAGGCAGCCGCCCAACGCAGGAAACGAAACGGGTCACATGTCGCGACATTGTAGGCCTCGCCGACGGTCGGTCGAGTTCAACGCTAGCGTCGAAGAATCGCGAGTGTGCTCGCCCATGGTATCCGCCCGGCGGCGGTTGTTCAGGGGGGCGATGATTCAGCCTCGCTCTGCGGAGCGGTTAGACGGCCTCGCCGGGGCCGGGCGAGGGGACTTGACCTTGTAACCCCCCCGGAGCGTCGGTACACTCCCGCTCCTTTTCTGTTTTTATCGCAGAATCCTGTCTTGAGTTCCGCGTTCCGGTCGGTTGCCTGTCGTGCAGCAGAGCCAGGGTTCCCTCATGTGCGTTCCTCGGCCGGTTCGGCTTGGATCGGTTGCGAGGGACCTGCGGGCGATTCGTGGCAAAAACCCGGGACTGGGGCCAAAATCGAGCGCAATAGCGGTAAACGGGGAAGGCGTTTTTTGTTGAATCGAAATTCGGGGCTCTTAGAATGGACTAAGTGCCCCAGTTTCCCTAATCCCATCAGCCTTAGGTGGTTGCATGAGACAAACGGTACTGGGTGCCCTGGCGGGCGCAGTGTTGGCGTACGCGGCTGTTACCGGAGCCACCGAGAGTGGTCGCGTCCTGGCACAGCGCCCGGCGGTTTTGCCCGAGGGTTCGGCCGGCCTGATCGCTCTGCCCACGGGTTTGAGCGATGGTCGTCAGATGTTGACGGTCATCGATCCGCGGACACAGGTGATGGGGCACTATCAAATCGATCCGGCCAAGGGCGAGATTGTCCTCAAAGGCGTAAGAAACATCCGCTGGGATTTGCAGATCGAAGAGTACAACGGCGTCAGCCCGTTGCCCTCCGAGGTCCGCTCCCTGGTGGAACAGAGATAAAGCAGTCCGCCGGCTGTGCATTAGCTCCTG
>CAMFLN010000032.1 GCA_945957305.1 uncultured Planctomycetaceae bacterium
CGGCCAGGCGTACAGCCGTGGCCCCGCTGGCGTCGAACGTAATGTCAGATCGACCGGGATCGTCATCTGTTGATTGAACGGCATACCGGGAAACGTGATCCCCTGCCCCCAACCGATCTGCACGCGGCGCCCATCCGGCGCGTTGCTATAGGTCTGCGCGGCGTAAAAATTTCCGTACCAGGTTTGATGCTTGCCGGGCTCGGGCGTAAACGCGCGGCCGTCGAACTGCCCCAGCACGTACTTGCCATCCGCGCCGTACAACACCCAGCGCCCCTTCGTCTCGTCGTCATCAACGTTTAATTCGAACAGATCGGGGCACTCGAAGAAGCCCTCGATGCGGCTGGCGAACTCCCAGATTTTCAGATCCGCCGAGGTGTAGAAGGCAATCCAGCGTTTGCCATCCGTTTCGTCATACACGGCCATGACCCAGCGCCTGCTCGGCGCATGCCACAGCAATCGCGGGTCACGTCCTTGATGTCGCACTACGGGATTGCCGTCGAATTCGGTCCAACTGCGGCCGGCGTCATTACTATAGGCAATGCACTCCCCGCGCCCTGTGCTCGTATAGGCCAGCACCAAGGGGGGGCTGTCGCCACGTTGAAAGCCGGTCGTGTTGTCCTCGTCCACCACGGCGCTTCCCGAGAAACACCAATCGCCATGCCGGCGCGGATACAACGCGATCGGCAATTCGCGCCACGAGATCAGGTCATCACTCACAGCGTGTCCCCAGTGCATATTGCCCCAGTTCCAACCGTAGGGATTATGTTGATAGAACAAATGCCACTCGCCGTCGACATGGACCAGGCCATTGGGATCGTTCAGCCAGCCGCGGCGCGATGAGAAATGAAACTGCGGGCGCAGCGGTTCGCGGTACACCGGCTGCACAAGGCGCGGCTGGTCTGTATTCGTTATCGCCAATAACGCGGCGGAACCGGCCGGCAAGGCATCGACCTCGATTCTCAACCCCTTGCCGCGATACTCGGCCACGTCGACGGGCGCCCACAGCGATGGCGGCTGCGCGTCATTCTCGGCCAACTCGGCGTCGAATTCACGTATCGTTTGTCCGTCGACCACCAGGCGCACGCGGCGCTGTGTCGCGCCGGTCCGGATGGGAAAATTCAAATACGGTCCGTCAAGTGTGATCTCTCTTTGTGCTGGTTCAGGAGCCAGCCGGCGATCACTTTGTGCGATTTGATCGACGCACACGTGTCCCCAACCGCCGGTCGCGCGATCCACGATGCGAATCACTGCTTGCCGGCCACTGAGCTCTCGTACGTCCCACGTTTGCCAATCGAGCTGTTCGTTGCCACCCCCGGCGGCCGGTCCGGTGGCGCTGCGCACGACCTGGCCGTCGACGAGCAGGTCGATGCAGGTCTCTCCGGGGTGGTGACCGCCGCCGATCAGAAAATTGATGCAGCGGCGTTCGATCTTAAAACGTGGCGATTCCAGCTTGCCGGTCGTGGAGTCGCCGCCGCGATACGAGTTCACCAGTCCACGACCTTGAAAGCCACTGACCGCCATTTGATTGGCCAACGTCCCGCGGGCCGGGGCGGCGCCGAATGCTTCCCCTTCCGCCTGCCAGGCGCCGTAAGTTTCCCCCTCGAAGTCGGCCAACAGCAGGTCCGGTCGGTCCGCCGCCCGCAAATCGCCACAGCACAGCACCGCGATACATAGCAAAGCAAATCGCATGAACTTATTGATGTATGACTAAAGGAACGCGAAAGGCCAAAACGTCTGGCTCTCCGCGGCTGCCATGGAGAACGTTTGCTGTCCACGGCTGCCAAGAATGGAATCGCATCGCTACGCAAGTCCGCGGGTCAACCAGCGGCGACCGCGGAGGCATGCATGACTTGCCCCAAGTTTGGCCCAGCGAGGGCGTTGCCGCAAGCGCCGTCGCAGCGACAAAGCCGGCTCGTAACCCTGGGGCACGACCCGTGCTAAGTCAGCCCGGGAATCGGGTCGCCATGATAGATCTGATGCGGCCGGTCCTCTGCATCATGCCAATTGGCCGTGGCCGGAATCCCCAGGGCCTGATAGATCGTGGCCGCCATGTTCTCGGGTCGAACCGGATTGCTGGCCGGGAAGGCGCCATTGCGATCTGACGAGCCAATCACGCGGCCCCCCTGCACGCCGCCGCCGGCAAAGAAAACACTCTGCACGGCGCCCCAGTGATCGCGCCCCGGCAGCTTGACCCCGGGTAACGTCGAAATCTTGGGCGTGCGACCAAACTCGCCGGCCATCACGATCATCGTGCTGTCGAGCAACCCTTCGTTCAGCAAGTCATCCAGTAAAGCCGACAAGGCACGGTCGGTCGGTGGCAGCAAGTAATCCTTCAAACAGGGGAACAGCGCCTGATGCGTGTCCCAGGTTTCGTTATTGCCGAGGTTCACCTGCACCAGGCTGACGCCGGCGGTGACCAAACGCTTGGCCATCAACAGCGACCAACCGAAAACGTTGCGACCGTAGCGGTCGAGCACCTGGGCATCAGCATTCACAACGTCGAAGGCCTGATGAACCTTCGAGTCGGCCAGTAGCGAAATCGCATCCTGCCGGTAACGGTCGAACGACTCGTTCGCGGCCAGGCGTTCGAGCCCCGCGCGCTGGCGACCAACCTCGTTCAGCAGCGCCAAGCGGCGCTGGAAGCGGTCACCCGCCAGCCCCTCGGGCAGCGCCAAGTTCGGCGCCTGGAAAACGTAGCCTCGCGGGTTATCCGCGCCGCGTTCGAAATGGAAGCCATATTCAGGCCACGCGCCGTACGAATTGGCGTTGAAAGCGCAGGCTTCGACGAACCAGGGATCGCGGCGCGGGCCCATCTGCCCGGCGAACTGTCCCGGAATGACGCGCCCCGAACGATGCACAAGTCGCTCGGGCAGTACCACGGCCGGCGGCAAATTGTTGTGCGACGGCAAGGCCGCGCCTGCCACCGCGGCGATCGACGGCCAGTCTGTCGATTTAGGCTTTACCGGATCGAAGGCCGGCGGAATCGCCGACACGCCCGAGAGCATGATCATATGGCCGGCCGAGTGATCGTTTGACGGATGCGTCAAGGAGCGGACCAGCGACCAGTGCTCGCTGCGCTTGGCCAGCTCGGGCAGATGCTCGCAAATCTCGATGCCCGGCGTACGCGTGGCGATGGGGCGAAATTCGCCGCGAATTCCCTCGGGGGCATTCGGCTTCAGATCAAAGCTCTCGTGCTGCGACAATCCGCCCGACAGGAAGATGTAAATGATCGACTTGGCGCGGGGAGTATTTCCCTTAGCCTGTCCCGCCGTAGCCCCAGCCGCGCGGAGCGCCGTCAAATGATTCATCCCCAAGCCCAACAGCCCGACGGCGCCGGCTTGCAGCGCGGAACGGCGCGATAAGCGGGGATGATGCGGCCAGTGGGGAATGACGCTCATGCGTTTGGCCTTGGGCGAGGTCGATCGGGGCGGGTGACGCACGCCCTTACCCTACCAATCGGCGAACGTTGATGCAATCAAAGTGTCCGGCCCATCTAACCCTACGGGATCTCGTTGAGCGTGTAGTACGCGTCGGGATGCAGCAACTTGGCCCCGTCGGCCGCGGGAATGTCCTTGAGCTGCAGGTGGTAAACGCGGCGTTTGTCCCGCTCGGGGACGACAATGTGGGCCGAAAGCCCGTCGCCCGCCACTTGGATCGCGCTGATTTTGTTTTCGCGACGTTCGATCTCGGGCGATCCGTACGTGTCCCAATAGTGATAGGTGTACGACTCGAGGAACCAACGATCGAGTTCCGCGGCTTTACCGGCATCGATCGGGCGGGTGAATTTTAGATCCCAACCGTCACGGGTTACGTTCATCGACAATATTTCAAACGGCGTGACGCCCGTATAAACGACGCGCTGCAAGCCATGTGATTGTCCACCCAATGATCCCCAGCCACGATTCGTCTCGCCGACGAACATGCTGCCATCGGGGGCGAAGATCAGTCGATTGACCCCGGATTGGAAGCCACTGCGAAACCCAATGCAGGCGCCCTGCATGCGTCCGCCGACCTCTTCCAGCATGCAGCGCAAGATCAGCGAATTGGTCAACTCGGCGACGAAGCACTGCCCGGCGAACGGACCAAACCGACCGCCGGTCGTATCCCATATCGGTTCGGCGGTCGAACGTGCCACGGCCAGCGGGAACCACACGGCCGGTTGAATCACTTCGGGCGTTTCCCCCTCTTTCACACCCGGCATCCAAGGGAGGCTCGTCTTATGACCGTAGAACTCCCCTTGGCGTACTTCCTGCAGTTTGCAGACCGGGATGTATTCGCCTTGGTTGTCGGTGTACCACATGCGCCCGGCAGGATCGAAGTTCAAACCGTTGGGACTGCGCAAGCCAAAAGCCCACGGCGTGATCGTGCCGTCGCGCGCGATCTTGATACAACAGCCGCGGAAGGGAACTTCGGACAGTGGCGGGCTGAATCCCAAGTTCAGCGTCGCGAAAAAATCACCGGCCGGATTGCGGATCGGGCCGTAGGCGAATTCGTGATAATTGCCCGAGATGCCGAAGCGGTCGCTCACCGTTTCATATTCGTCGGCTACGTCGTCGTTGTCGGTGTCGCGCAACAGCGACATTTCCGGTCGTTGCACGACGTACAAGGAATGGTTGCCGTCGACCATCAGGCCGAGCGGTTCGTGCAACCCCACGGCGAAGCGCTGCCAACGAATCTGATCGACGTCTTCGGCCAAGGGATTTGTCACGAGCCAAACATCCCCACGCCGCGTCGCGACGTACAGCTTGCCGTCAGGCCGAAAGGCCAGCCCACCGACTTCGACCAAAGTGTCGGGATCGAGCGGCAAGGTTTCGATGCGGTAGTGCTCGGCTTCCCCCTTAGGCGGAAAGTCGCGGTCGAGCAAGCGATCCAACTTGACCTGAAAACCGGCCGGCACCGACGGATTGAAATAGAAGTTCCACTTGTCACGCCGATGCGCAACTTTGATCAACAGGTCGTTGGCCCCCTCGCGCAAATCGAGCGCAACCGTGTCCTGTTCCATCGCCTGACGCGTGCCGGCTCCGGTGAAAATCAGCGGCTGCCCGTTGAGCCAACCTACGACCTGGTTCTCGCTGCCGATGGACACAGGGACGCGCATCGCCCGCGGACTTTCGACCCGGCGGTACAGATAACAGACGCAATCGTCCGAGGTTTTGAACCGCGCCAAGCTGACGCGCAGCCCGTCGCGCAGGCTTACGCCGCGCCAGCGAGCCTTTTCCCCCTTGCCGTCGTAGGTCGCATCGAGCTTGATTTCCTGTTCGGGCGGATAAACAGTGTCCAGTCCTTTGCCGTCGGTATTGTCAAAGGGTCCGATCAATTGCCAGGTGGCGGGCCAGCGAATGGCGCCGCTGGCTTCGAGCGAAGCCTTACGTGTGGCATCGCGCGTGTCCTGCTTGATGTAGGTCAGTTTCTCTTGCGCGCGTGCCGGCAGCGACACGGCACACCATGCGAACACGGCCACCGTTGCCGATAGCACCGTCCGCTTCAGCAAATCAAGCGACAGCCTGGTAGTTGTTGGTCGACACATTACTTCAACTCCTCGGCGATCAATTGCTGCCAGGTATTTGCGTCGCCGTCTTTCGGCGCCAACACGGCAACGCTCGCCGTGCGGTCAACGGTCGTGTTCTGCGGCGCGAACTTGAGGAAAATCTGCCACCGCTCGTTTTGTTTTTCGATGACCCAGGTGACCGGGTTCGAGGCAGCACGCAGGTGGACGGCGAGCGGCTGTCCCTCGTGCTTGAATTGCAAAGCGCCCGTCGCCGCGTCGCGTTGTTCGCCCGCGTGCACGGGGCTTGCCCCCGAACTGTTAATCCAGAGCGGTTCCTCTTGCGATTCGCCCGCTAGTAACCAGGCGGTGGTGTGCGGCGCCGCGTTCAGGGTCACGTCGCGAACGATCCCCATGCCGGCCGCATTCCGCACCGAGGTCAGCCGCTCGGCAATCACTGCCGCTTTGTCACCGTCGAATGCCAGACGGTAGCGCAGCGTGGGCCCTGCATCGTCGACCTTGTAGCCGAGAAACACCAGCCGCGAGGGGTGCAACTTCTGATCTTTGACCAAGGCGCCGAGCGCCGGATCTTCGGCCCGGCCGGCGACACTCGGCGGCGGAGCGTCGGCCGCGGTCACTTCCCAAGGGCAACCTTGTGGCGCGGTCCAAAAGATCTTGCCCAGCACGTGCGCGGGATGCCCGCCACGACCATTCCATACTGGTCCCAGGTCCAGGAACTCACCGCTCCAGGCGTACGCCAGGCGCCCCATCTGTGCGTCGAAGGCGACGTTCACTTCGTTGGGAAAGCGCACTGCAATGCCGCGCGGAGTCGTGCCCGGCAGGAACGTGCGGATCGCCAGCGGCCGTTTGCCCGCCACCAGGGTTTGCAGTTTCTGTTGCTCCAAGCCTTCGGCGACGGCCAGATATTGCCAGATCGCGTCACGCTGCCGAGCAGGATCACCGCCGAGAATATCCTTGTAAGGACTTTCGCCATTGAGGAAGACCGTCGGCATGCGCGTCCCCATTTGAATCCGCTGCGGATCATGCATCCATCGCAGATACCATGGGTTGTTGATGCGCGCCGTCACATTGGCCAGGTCTGGCCCGCGTGTTCCGTTTGCGGGAACGCCGAGCATGTCGTGGCACTTCGTACAGCCAAAGCCCCGGCTACCGACGAGAGTTCGCCCTGCTTCGGCAGCAGCAGCCAGGGCCGGGTCTGCTTCCAATTTCTCGGCGCTCGCAGCCGTGATCTGTGATTCGGCCAAGGGCTGCGCATCGAGCGTTGCCAACTGTTCGGGCAAAGGCGCCACGTGTGTGCGAATGAAGCGTGGCATCTGCAGCGACATCCACGGCCGCGACCGTTCGTCCCGTTCGAGAACTCCGTGCAACGTCTTGCCGGTGAGTTTCGCCGTGACTTGCGTCAAGGAAGGGGGGGACACTGATTCGCCCGCCGCGTCCTGTCCCGTTCCCAGTTGGTTGACGTATTCCACCGTGAGCCCGCCGATCCCATCACGTTCGTGACAGGCCAGGCAATTGAAACGAGCCAGCGCGAGCGTGGCGTCATAGCCTGGCGCCGCGGTCGCCGGCGATGCTTTGGCCGATTGCAGGAAGGCGGCAATCTTCTCCCGATCGAGCCCTTCGCCAAAGCGGGGAGCGCGGCCGCCGGCTGACGCCGTAGCTGATTCGAGGCAACCGCCTGTCGGTTTCTCGGCGATCGCCAGCAAATCCTGCGGGGCCTGCGCCGGCTTCCATACTTCTTTTTCGCTGGTTGGTTTGAATTCGTGGCACGCAGCGCAATTACGAACGCGCATCACTTGCCGGCCGAGGTGCATGATCTGTTGCTCGGCAGAGAGCTGCGCGAACTCGCCCCGCTCGGCGTCACTGCTACCAAGTTCGGCGAACGCCGCTTTTATGGTTTCGGCCGCGGGTGCGTCAGGCAGCGCGAGAGAAGGCGTCTGCGCTGCGTCGTGATAAATCAAGTGCAAGGCGAGTTGCCGCTTATCCAATTTGCCGAGCACGAACGTGGGCATCCGTCCGGCCGGAGCCGTGGCCTCGGGCTTATGCAAAAAGGCCTCGATCGCCTCGGGGGTCGTCTTCTGCGACAGACCCCGTAATGTGACGCGGGCAGGCCGGTCTCCCTGCCGCTCGTGACAGACGGCGCAGCCGACCTGCTGAAACAGCTTTGCGCCGGCGGCTGCCGTTTGTTGAATCACCTCGGCCGGAGGATCGGGAACCAGTTCGAGCGGCTTTCCTTCGGCGGCGAGAAACTTGGCAACCGCGTACCTCTCGGCAGCGCCTCGCTCGTTCTCGGTGAATAGCCGCGGCATCACGGCTTCCGGCCGGTGCGCGGGCGGATTGGCCAGCCAATGGTAAATCCAACCGGCCTTGACGCGTGTGCCAACACCAGTCAGTCGCGGGGCGGGGCGCGTCGAGATTTGTTTCGACAGCGGCATCCTGTCGTTGGGCAGGTGGCAAACGACGCAGTTGTGATCTTCGACCGATAGTCGAGCTGCGGTGAAAACGTCGACGATCGGTTGATCATGTACTTCATGTCCTAGCGCGCGCGATGGGAGCGGCTCGGCAATAAACTGTTCGGATTGCCACTGGAACTGCAAACGTGCCGGGGCCTCGGCGGATGGTTCGTATTCGACTTCGAATCGATTCAGTCCGAGTGCGAGGTCGACCCCGGTAGAAAACTGCCCGGGCTGCCCCGGGTCGCCGTTGAGGGTGAGCGGGATCGGCTTATCGCCAATGGACATTGTCACACGCCCGGTCCCCTGCGCCGCGAACTGGTACTGGCCGGGGCGCAGAATTTCGATCACGCCGCGATAGTGCACGCGCCAACCTGTTGCCGGCAGACGGGGATCCGGCGATTGATCTCGCTGCAGGTCCCAGGCGGGTATCGGCTCATAGCGTGTGAACTCGAGTTGTGTTGCCGGATGCGAATAGACGGCGATCAAGCCTGGCACGCGGACCGGAAACGCATCGTCATCCTCGGGCGCGGCCGCACTGGCGATGCAAGCCGTCAGCGTCCCCAACAGGCAGGCCACGAAGCAACGTGGCAACGCGCGGGCGAATCCGGCAGCAAACAAGGAGAATTGGAACGAAGGCGTAGAGGTATTCAAGCGGCTCTTTCTGCGTGCACACAGAGGGAGCCCAGCGCAGTGGGCCGTGTAAGAGTGCATCGCACAGGAGGGAACAAGGCGGGGCGGTCATCGCTGGCCCCAGTTTAAGCTGGGGCGGGGGCGAAATAAACCGCCTGCCAAAGGGGTCCGGCCCACCGGGCAACGTTTAATGCCGCCGCCATTACGGCTAGAATGGGACGCGGCCCCGAACCAATAAAACGTGCCTTCTGCCGATGAACCACACGGCCTGCCCCAACTACTTTTCCGCAGTTCGTCCGAATCGGCGCGAAGTGTTGCGCGCCGGCAGCCTGGGACTTTTTGGACTCTCGCTCCGCGGTCTGCTCAAGGGGCGCTCCGTGACCGCCGCCGAAGCGCAACCGGCAGCCGACCCGACCTTCGGCCGGGCCAAGAGCTGCATCTTGCTGTTCATGTGGGGTGGACCTGCCCAACAGGAAACCTGGGACCTGAAGCCAGACGCGCCGGCCGAGATTCGTGGTGAATTCAAACCGATCGCGACCCGCGTGCCGGGCATTCACATCAGTGAATATTTTCCGCAGCTCGCTCAGCGCACCGACAAGCTGGCCATTGTGCGTTCGATGACGCACGGCAATGTCGATCACACGACAGCCACGTCGTTTCTGCTCACCGGGCAACCACCCCCGCCCGACGGCAAGCTGCGCAGCGATTGGCCGCATATCGGCGCCGTGCTCGCGCGGCTGGGGCGCGGCCAGGGACCTTTGCCGCCGTTTGTCTCGATGCGGCCCAAGCTCGAGAACGAAGTTCCGCGTTTCGTCGAACAAAGCCATGGGCAATTCGCTGGCTGGTTGGGACAGACCTACGATCCCCTGACGATCGATGCCGATCCCAGCCGAGCGGGCTATCACGTTGGCGATTTCGAATTGCCGCCGGAAATCTCGGTCGGCCGGTTCGAAGAACGTCGCCGTTTGCTGAGCGACATAAATGCCCCTTTGCGGCGCCGGCTTGAACGCGACGACGCGCTGGGGGTGATCGACAGCCAGTATCGCAAGGCCTTCGAATTGCTCGACTCGACCACAGGCGGCGATGCCTTTGATTTAGAACGCGAAGCGCCGGAATTGCGCGATCGGTACGGACGAAATCCACACGGTCAGAGCGTCTTGCAGGCGCGACGGCTGGTGGAACGCGGCGTGCCGCTGGTGACTGTCTTTTGGCCCAACGACGGCCAGAAGAATGTCAGCGTTTATTGGGATACACACAATCGGAACTTCGTCGATTTGCGCGAGCGCCTGATGCCTCCGGCCGACCAGGCTTTCTCCGCGCTGCTCGATGACCTATCGGCGCGGAATCTGCTCGACGAAACTCTTGTGATCTGGACGGGCGAGTTCGGACGGACGCCGCGCGTGGGACAACGCAACAGCGACGCGGGGGCGGGGCGCGATGGGCGCGATCATTGGCCTGGCTGCTTCACCACGGTGTTGGCGGGCGGAGGCGTGCGCGGCGGGCAGGTTTACGGAGCCTCGGACAGGTACGCCGCCTATCCGGCACTCGATCCCGTGCCGCCGGCCGATCTTGTGGCCACGGTCTATCACGCGCTGGGAGTGGACCCCCACGGTCTACTGCACGACCAGCAAGGGCGACCATTGACGATCTGTCCCGGCACTCCGGTGCGACGACTTTTGTCGTAAAGCACGGCAGCGCTGAAGCCTGGCGTAGCACGACGCTATTACATACGTCGCAAGGGCCGGGCAACTCGCGCGGGCTAATTCCAGACAGAGAAAAGCCGCTTTTCCAAGCGCGTGATCCGCGCCTGAGCTTGCGCTTGCTCATAGGCCTGGCGGTAGATTTCCTGCCAGGGATTCATCTGCTGGCAGTTCACGACAGGGAAAAAAATCACCGGGCAAAACGCAAAGCCCTGCGGTAGGGGGCTCGGAGCAGGCTTCGCGGCTGCTTCCGAAAACATCTGCGTGAAGCGATTGACCATGGCGATCGTCTCCCGAAGCACTTCCCATTGCAGGGTTTACTGCAATGTGGCTGCCTTAAACCACACTTAATTGATCAACATACTTGATATCGTAATTCTAACGTGCTTTCAATACTAGCGGTCGACATTTTTGGCATTTCGTGGGGAAGATTCCCTACCCCCGCGGTAAATCCGTTAAACCGCACAATCCTTGCCAAAAAACCTAAGAGCTTTGATGCCACTGTTCAGAGCGCGCGGCTGGTCCGCACCAAAAAAACAGGCCGGCGCGAAGGAGGCGGGTCCTTCGCGCACGGCCTGTGCCACAGCGGATGAGGCGATCAGAGTCGCCTCCTATCTCGGGTTTAATAGTTCGGCGTCGGCTCGCCTTGGCTGCGTGTGACCAGGGCGGCGAACACGGCCATCGGGACGGACTCGCTGATGAAGTGCACTGATCCATCGCCGAATAAGCAATTCGCTCCGGCAGTGTGGAACGAGAACACTTCTCCGGTCCCTTCCGTGTTGTAGTACGGCCACGGAGTCTTGCCGCCGTTCACCGTGCCAATGTCTTGACCATTGGTGCAGTTGACGGCGCACGGGCCATAAGGAGGATTCGCTGCCGAAAGCGTCGTGGGATTGAAATTGCCGTCGTTGTTTGAACCTTCGATGGCAAAGTCGTTCGCGGCACGAGCCCAGCCGCCACCGTTCACACGATTCACCAGCTGGTCAGCATTGATCAGGCCGCCCGACTTGCGATAGACGAAAGGACGGCCAGCCGATTCG